>JAWLHF010000103.1:0-11012 GCA_041690515.1 Clostridiaceae bacterium
CAATCTTGAAATTGACCGAGCAGGCTCAATAATAATGAATGGCGGGACTTTAATAGTTAACGGTGATTTGACTATAAAGGAAAGCGGCGTCATTACAGCGAGTATAAGACAAGGCGGTATTCTGCTTGTGAACGGCGGAACTGTAATTGTTCATGGTAACCTCATATTAAGAGGCGGTATCGTGGATGCCGGCAGCGGAAACATCAGTATTGACCGTGACTTTGAACAGTCCGGTGGTTTGATGAATGTCAATGGCGGCAGAGTCAACATCTCTGGCAATTATGGATTGTCCTTCATGCAGAAGCCGCTTCCTGGAGCAACAGGGATCTATGCGGGTAAATATTCCTATGCTACGGGTGACGGAGTATTGCAGATGGTAAATGGCAATGATTATGTGTGCGTAGGCGGAAGCTTTGTAACAACCTCTGAAATATCCCATGAGCACTGCCTTACTGCCGGTACCCTGGAGGTTAAAGGGGATTTCTATCAGGCTTCATGGGCTTATGGCTGCAAAATTAATGATGGTATAGCAGATTTATTTATGAATGACGCGGAAAAGTCCAATAAAAATGATAGATTTAACTTCAAAGGCTCAGGCAGTCATAGGGTTCTTTTATCAGGCAGCAAGGTTCAAAATGTCGGTATGGCAGTATCCGATTTGCAGGGCTCTCAGTTTAACATATTGGAGACAACCAATAATACGGAAGTTAAATTTGTTACCAAAATTACCGTTTCTCAGCTATTTAATCATAACAATAATATTTTTACATTGACAGACCCTCAGAACTCTATATTCCCGGACTTTGATGGTGACGGACAGAGGGATGATATTGATTCAACACCCTGCCCTGAACCTGAGAAGATCCTCATAGGTCCCGGAGTCCTATGGCAGGATAACTCCCAGCCGGCAAAGCATGATATTTTAAACCCGCTTCGTCCTCCCCTGGATACCCTGCAGCGTGATAATGGGCTGGGGTCCTCTGTTGGAGAGATAAACGGCACAGATCCGATTAACCAGGATCCCTCATCGGAAGATAATACTATACCTATTGCAGATAAAAAGAACAATGATAGGTCCGTAACCATTCCCGACAGCAAGAATATAGACACTGAAAAGCCTCCAACAAGGAGACCACCTGTAGTTGCGGACAATCATACAGCTTCAGTGCCCGCAGGCTTAAAAGCATCGGTTGTTGGAAACAGTGTAAAGTTGCAATGGACGGGAATAAACGCAGAGAATCTCATGGGCTACTATATATACCGCAGTACAATATCCGGTCAGCAAGTTAAGGATCCTTTGAACGGTATACCGATCTTGAGCACCGAATATAAAGATACTTCTGTCAGTTCAGGCACCTCTTATTACTATACAATAACGGCTTTTTACTGGGATGGAAGCCATTCGATGCCTTCAGCAGAAGCTTTAGTTATTGTACCCTGATGTATTGAAACAGGATATTGACTGGTATCACGCAAATGAATGTAGATAAGTCGATGACTCTGCATACGCTCTATTTCAATCTGTAAATTAGCGGATGCGCAATACGCGCCCCTGCAAATAAAAATAAGGCAGGTTCCCTTTATGGGAAACAGCCTTATTTTTATGACCATATTAATTCCTTATTAATCTCCACAACAATCCCGGAGTATCAATCTGCTCTTTATTCTGCATCATGTAGTTTTTGGAGATGTTTCCTGTCTTTATAGTGAGGGTTGCAACGTCAGTACCCGGTGCAACAGGCAGCTCAATTTCCAAAGGCTCAATTGAATATTCCACCTTCATTCCCGGATAGCCGAAGACCTGTATCGGTTCATTTACTGTCAATTCGCTTTCCGTATGCCAGGGGGTTATTATTTTTCCGAAACCACCTGCAGGGGGCTCCAGTGTAAATGTTTTGAACTGCGGTCTAATTTGCTCCAGAAGCTGAGCATTTGCATCAAATGCGCTTTTCAGATTTTGATTAGGCTTTCTGCTGCCCAGCACTGCAGCCAGGAGATAGTGCTTTTCACTTCCGTTTACTATAGGGGCAGCTGACACAAAATTCCCGCCGGCTATGACACCGGAACCTGTTTTAATTCCCACAATACCATATTTGCCCAACATGGCATTCACATTATATACCTTTCCCGCCACTGGAATAACCGCCTGAGGCATGGCAACGATTTCACGGAAGGTTGAATCCTGCATTGCTGCCTGAGCCATTATTATCTGATCCGCAGCATTGCTTACGGTAGCCTCGTCTGCCCCACTGGCGTCAGCATAATGCGTATTGTTCATCCCAAGAGCTTTGGCTGTTTCATTCATCTTTTGGACAAATGCTTCATTTGTTCCTGCAACCCATCGCCCTATCGTATCGGCAATATTGTTCCCCGAGGGCAGCATCAAACCCTGCAGAAGCTGCTTTTCTGTAAGGGTCTTACCTAAAGCCACAGGCAAATAGGAATGGTTGTTTTGTACCGCATATTTATAACCGGCAACATCCTCCTCATTTATCGTCAGGCTCGGTCCTTCTTCGCCGGTTTTCAACGGATAGGTCTTAAGAGCCAAATGAGCAGTCATTATTTTTGCCACACTGGCAATCGGTATAGCTGTCTGGTCCGAAGAAGCCGCAATGACACCAAAGGTATCAGTTCCGACAGCAGCTTGTCCTTGTTCAGGAAAGGTAACCGTCAGCTTACCAGGCAATACAATGTTCTCTGCAGTTTTTGCGGTTCCCACTGCCGGAACAGGACTGCTTATGCGATATGCTCCCATTACACTCAATCCAATAACAGCCAGAATGAGTAACCCGGCTATAATCCCCTTGGGAGATATTTTAGCAGATTTTGTTGGTTTTGAAGTATCAGACATAATAACCTCCTATATTAATTATTAAAATAAAATTTCTGATTTATAGATGCGGAAAATACAATGTAGAACATACTTCGTTACTCCGACTCTTCTAGGTATGCAACCCCCCTGCTAATGATATTTTTCATTTTCCAGCTGTCTTTGACGGTGAATCACCCGTTTTTCCACCCACTCGTCTACATCCTCTATAATATTTCTTTTTCTACTGCCCGTTCTCCTGCCGGATCAGACTGGTTATTACTGGAATGCATATACCCAATCTGTCGCGCACCCGCAAAACGGGTGGTTCATTGTTTCGCACGCTCAACAGGCTAAAGCCCATAATTCAAAAGCACTGCATCCCAAATACAGTGCTTTATATGTATAATCCGTGTCCGGCTTTGTCTTACCAAATAACACTAACTCATCACATCTATTATCAATTTGGAAACCTCCTTCATCGGAATCCCGGTATCCATGCTCTGCTTCTGAATCCTCCTGTAAGCCTCACTTTCTGAAAGGCCTTTTCTTTCCATAAGCAATCCCTTTGCCTTATCAATCAGCTTTCTTGTATCCAGATCATTTTTCACTTTGCTGAGTTCTGCTTCCAGCCTCTGTATCTTTATCCTGTTTTTTATTATCAGCTCTGCTGTACTCAAAAGCAAAGCCCTGCTTACGGGCTTGATAAGGCATGTAATATCCATGTCTCCCGCCTTGCTTTCCACATATTTCTTTTGGGCGTCGTCGGCCAAAAGCAAGACAGAACAAAGGTTGTTCTCTGTTATGATCTTTGCCAGTTCAAAACCTGTTGTATCCGGAAGCTCATAGTAAGCAATCAGAAGTGCGGGCTTTTGGGTACGTACTTTTCTTATAGCTTCATTTCCGGAAGAACAGATGCCTGATACTGCAAAACCGCCGGTAATCAGTGCTTGCTTCATTTTACTTCCTGTCTCCGCATTATTTACAGTAATGATTATCTCCGGCCTTCCCAACTCCCTCACTCCAAACTCAATTCATACCACAATCCATACTACTGATTCTAGTATTTTGTAAGATACTGATCTATCTCCCATTTATGAACCTTAGTCTTGTATCCATCCCATTCCATCAGCTTGGCTTCTATATATCGATTATAGATGTGCTCTCCCAAAACTCTTCTCATTAACTCACTGGCTTTAAGTTCCCGTATAGCTTCATACAAATCTCTCGGCAGGTTTTCGATTCCATATTCAGCTCTTTCCTGATCACTCATATTATATATATTCTTCTCAACACTTCCAACAGGCTTAAGATCACTCTTTATGCCATCCAGTCCGGCTGCCAGTATAGCTGCAAAAACCAGATAAGGATTGCATGAGGGATCTGGATTCCTGAGCTCTATCCTTGTACCGGCACCCCTTGCTGACGGTATCCTGATCAAGGGACTCCTGTTTTTGGCGGACCACGTGATATTAACCGGTGCTTCATAACCGGGAACCAGTCTCTTGTAGGAATTGACCAGCGGATTTGTCAGTGCCGTCATAGCTCTGGTATGTCTCATAATACCCGCAATATAATTGTAGGCAATTCCGCTCAAACCCAGGGTGTCTTTGGGATCATAAAATATATTTTCACTGCCTTTTGATAAGGATTGGTTGATGTGCATACCGGAACCATTTATACCCGATATAGGCTTAGGCATAAAACTGGCATAAAGCCCATGCTGATGTGCTACAGTTTTGACAACCAGCTTGAAGGTCATGAGGTTATCAGCAGCCTCCAATGCATCTGCATATCTAAAATCTATTTCGTGCTGGCCAATTGCTCCTTCATGGTGGGATGCTTCAATTTCAAATCCCATCTCTTCCAACATGAGACACATATCTATACGGGCATTTTCTCCGAGATCTGCTGGTCCAAGGTCAAAGTAACCTGCCTTATCGTGGGTGATGGTTGTCGGCATACCGTTATTATCTGCATGAAACAGAAAGAACTCACATTCCGGTCCCACATTAAATGCATAGCCAAGATCGGAGGACTCCTTCAGGACCTTTTTAAGTGCATACCTTGGATCACCTTCAAAGGGAGTTCCATCAGGATTATGCACATCACAAATCATTCTTGCAGTTCGGTCTGACTGCCAGGGAAAAACAACAAATGTACTGGGATCAGGCCTTAAGTACATGTCAGACTCCTCAATCCTTACAAACCCTTCGATGGAAGAACCGTCAAACATGCATTGGCTGCTTAATGCTTTCCCTAACAATTCTGATGTAATTGAGACATTTTTAAGTATGCCGAAAATGTCAGTGAACTGCAGTCTGATGAATTTTATATTCTGTTCTGTCACAATTCTTTTTATGTCATCCGGAGTATATTTTGTCATCTCAAAACCCCTCTCCAATAAGAATGTACTTGCTCTATAATCACATTCCTAATTAATTATATTACCGCTTGCATCTCATGGATGTCATTGCAGTCAGAAAAATTTTACTGACTCCATACACAACTGTACAGGCAGTAATAAGGAAATATCCTTGGCATCTCGATACTATATGTTAAATAGTATCTCCCCATAAGTCGGAAATGGCCAGAATTCTCTATCCGTAATAGTTTCCAACTTATCGGCATCTCCACGCAGATCATTCATTTTTTCTGATACATCGTAGCGGTAGTGATAAGCCAGCATATAAATGTCTTCATTTCTATCAGCAGCTGCTCCAACTGAACCTTCAAGTCTTGAGATATTCTTCTTAAGGGAGGCAGTCAGCCTGCATATTTCCTGTAGAAGTTCTGCTTGAGCTGATGTGTCTGCATTCAGACCTGTATCATGTATCTCATTAATGGATCGTGCAAGCTTTGCAGCATAACCAATCACGGCGGGAAGAATCTGCTGCTTTGTAATTTCCAGCATTGTCATAGCTTCTATACTCAAGGTCTTAATATAATTTTCAAGCATTATTTCATAGTGGGACTGCATTTCCGCCCTGCTCAGCACTCTATGTTTTTCCATCACTCTGAGATTTTTCTCCTCCAATACTGCCTTTGCAGCTTCTACAGTAGAAGGGATGTTTGGAAGACCCCTTTTTTCTGCCTCTTCAACCCATTCCTTTGAATATCCGTTTCCATTGAAAATGATTTTCTTGTTGTTTATGGCAATATCTCTAAGTATTTCCCGTACTTCAAAATTAACATCCCGCGCCTTTTCAAGCTTTTCAGCAATTCCTTCCAGGGTTTCCGCAACTATTGTATTCAATACATAGTTCGCAGCAGCAACAGATGCAGATGAACCTACCATTCTAAATTCAAACTTGTTACCGGTAAAGGCAAATGGCGATGTCCTGTTTCTGTCTGTGGAATCCTTAGGCAATGCCGGAAGTGTTGTCACACCGATCTTAAGCTCACCTCCTTGAATGGAATTATGGGTCGCTCCATTCTGTGCCTGTTCAAATATATCAGTAAGCTGATCACCAAGGAAAATCGATATAATTGCAGGTGGTGCCTCATTGGCTCCCAAACGCTGGTCATTACCGGATACAGCAGCCGAAAACCTTAACAGGTCGGCATATTCATCAACAGCCTTAATTACTGCAAATAGAAATATTAGGAATTGTGCATTTTCATGAGGTGATTTGCCGGGTTCCAACAGATTTATACCGTCATCAGTGGACACGGACCAATTATTGTGTTTTCCGGACCCATTAACCCCCGCAAAAGGCTTTTCATGCAGCAAGCATACCAGGTCATGCCTTAAGGCAACCTTCTGCAATACTTCCATAACAAGTTGATTGTGGTCAGATGCAATATTCGCGTTGGTGAATATTGCAGCCAGCTCGTGCTGTGCAGGGGCAACCTCATTATGTTTTGTTTTTGCCAATACACCAAGCCTCCACAGTTCCCGGTCCACTTCCTTCATAAATGCTGAGATTCTCTCCTTAAGAGCTCCAAAATAGTGATCTTCAAGCTCCTGGCCTTTAGGAGGCTTTGCTCCGAATAGTGTTCTCCCTGTATATATCAGATCCTTGCGCTTTAAATACTTATCCTTATCGATTATAAAGTACTCCTGTTCCGGTCCCACTGTCGACAGTACCCTTGATGATGTAATATTGCCGAAAATCCTCAGAATACGCAATGCCTGCTTTGATAGCGCTTCCATGGAACGCAGAAGCGGTGTCTTCTTATCCAATGCATCCCCCGTATAAGAACAAAAGGCTGTCGGTATGCAAAGAGAACCGTCCTTTATAAATGCAGGAGAAGTACAATCCCAAGCTGTGTAACCCCTGGCTTCAAAGGTTGATCTCAACCCCCCAGATGGAAATGAAGAAGCATCAGGCTCTCCTTTTATCAGTTCTTTCCCCGAGAACTCCATCATTGCCCTGCCTTCCGATGTTGGAACTATGAATGCCTCGTGCTTTTCTGCTGTGATGCCCGTCAGCGGTTGAAACCAGTGAGTGAAATGTGTCGCCCCCTTTTCTGCAGCCCAGTCCTTCATGGCATTAGCCACTATCTCTGCAACTTCCGGCTCCAGCGGCAGGCCCTCACTTATAGTCTTTTCCAAAGCTGTGTAAGCCACCTTGGGAAGGCGCTCCCTCATCACCGCATCATTAAAAACATTTGAACCGAAATATTCTCTTGGACCTGTCATAACAACTCTCCTTCCATACTTTTACTCATATTTCACATTGCAAAATAAAAATGGCATCACAAAAAAACTGTGACACCATTGCCATCTTTTATATTTGGAACATCATTGCTCCTATTAAGCTGATTCTTGCATTACCCAATTACAATCCTATACTCTTTTAGCCAAAAATCTATCTGTAAAAGGTATGCCAATAATTGAGGCGCATTCATAAGCTGACCGAACCAGGGTATATGAGTATCGCTTTTTACAGTTAACGCCAGCTCCTTTACAGATTCCTTGTTGATAAACCGAAGTAATGGTGAAGACTCATCATCGAGCATCATAAGAGTCAGGCTGCGTACTGCATCTATGAAGTTCGGATTATGAGTTTTGGGATATGGGCTTTTCTTCCTCCACAGTACATCCTCCGGCAGCACTCCAGTCAGAGCCTGCCTCAACAAACCCTTTTCCCTGCCTCTGTGATTTTTCATTTCCCAAGGTACATTCCACACATATTCCACCAGCCTATGGTCACAAAAGGGGACCCTGAGTTCCAAACCGGCTGCCATGCTCATTCTATCTTTACGATCAAGCAACGTGGGCATCCACCGGGTCAAGTTCAAATAAAACAATTCCCTCATCCTTGAATCAACAGCCTGATCTTCTCTGCAGCGGGGAACTTCATCAATTGCTTCCCTATATCTCATTTCTACATACTCCTTTGGCTTTATCAGGTTTATCAAGTCAGGAGAATATAGCTTCAACCGTTCATCCATTCTGACAGACCATGGGAATATACTGATGTCGGCATCCGGCTGTCTATAAAACCAGGGATATCCCCCGAAGACTTCATCGGCACATTCGCCTGATAATCCCACTGTAGCCCGTCTTTTGATCCAATGGCTGAAGAGCAGCAATGATGAATCTATATCTGCCATGCCCGGCAGATCTCTTGCTATAACAGCCGGAAAAAGTGCATCAATCAGCTCAGGTGTATCAACCAAGCAGGTAGAGTGTCTGGTATCTAAATAATCCGATACTCTATCTACCCAAGGAGCATCAGAATTGGGCTGAAATTCGTTCACATGAAAATACCTGTCATTCCCCGAATAATCTACCGAAAAGGTTCTGATCCTTTCATTTCTGTCTTTCCTGTAAACCTCTGAGGCTATTGCCGTAATTGTACTGGAGTCCAGACCTCCGGACAATAATGTGCATAGCGGCACATCTGATACCAACTGCCTTTTGATTGAGTCATAGACTAATTCACGAACATGGTCTGCCGTTTTATCAAAACTGTCTTCATGTACATGACTAATAAGAGACCAGTATTGTCGGGTTGCAACTTTTTTACGGCTCACATGCATACAACAGCCCGGCTTTAACTCAGCAAAACCGGAAAATATCCCGTGACCCGGTGTCCTTGCAGGCCCCAGAGCAAAAATCTCAGCCAATCCTTCTCTATTGACCTTTGCTGTTACCACCGGATGTGCCAGGATTGCTTTCATCTCTGAAGCAAACAAAAATAAGCTCCCCTTTTGATAATAGAATAACGGCTTGACACCAATGCGGTCTCTTGCCATAAATAATTCTTCTCTTTTTGCATCCCATACGGCAAAGGCAAAAATACCGTTCAGCTTTTCAAGGCATTCTTCAACCCATTCGATATACGCATTCAAAAGCACTTCAGTATCCGACCACCCTTCGAAGGAATATCCTTTAAGAATCAACTCCTTCCTTATATCCTCCGTATTGTAGAGTTCTCCATTGTATACCATAGTATAGGCTTCTTCACCTCTATTACGTATCATCGGCTGCCGTCCGCCTTCCGGATCCACTACCACGAGACGCCGATGACCAAAAGCAGCATGCTTTGATAACCAGAATCCCGAAGCATCAGGACCGCGGTGGGCAAGTTTCTGCGTCATAGCACTTAAAACATCATGTTTATCTGTGATATCTGCTGAATAGTCTATCCATCCAACAATTCCACACATAAGCTTTACACCTCCTTCAATATAAAAAGGCGTCCTAATAAAAGCCGGTATAGCTTTTAAGAGGACGCCTTTGCCCTATTTATACTATTTTCAATCCCAGTATATGCTGAATAGGTGTTAATTGTGTTAATGCAGCTGTCATCATTATACCCACCACTGTTGCTGCTTATTGTCTTACCCCAACTGACAGGAGGATTGTTCCCTCTTCAACAACGGTGTACAATTTTCCAAATAGTAAATGCATAACATATGAAGCGCCCTGGTGCAGGCAGTATAAAACAATAATCTTTCCTCTTCACAACAGTAATTTCCATCACCAGCATTATAGATAAGCACCACATCAAATTCCAGACCCTTAGCAAGATAAGCCGGTATTATCACAGCATCATTCAGATATTCTTCCTCCTCGCTGATTATAGCTTTGACCTGCGCCTTATCCTTTATGCTGCCATACAGTTCCTTTGCCTCTTTTTTAGTCCTGGTGATAATGCCAATAGATTTATATCCTTTATCCTTATATGTTTTGATATCCTGAAGTATCCTCTCTTTGACAGCCTCTTTATGAGAAAAGCCGAGGACCAATGGTTCTTCTCCATGCCTTTCTACTGATATATCGTCAATCTGCCTGTCAAGAAGCCTTCTTGAAAACTCAGTGATCTCCGTTGTTGATCTGTAGCTTTTGGTTAAATGCATGATACAAGTATTGTCCCGAGGGAATATATGGGAGACATTGCTATAGTCTCCGACATTCATATATGGGTTTATTGATTGATTCAGGTCACCCAGCATAGTTATGTCAGCATGGCTGAAAAGCTGGTAGAATATTTCATATTGCAGTGGTGTATAGTCCTGAGCCTCATCTATGATAACATATTTGATTTCTGATGTTCTTGGAAGATCCCCCAAAGCCCCTTTAAGATACAGCATCGGTGGCTGATCCTCATAGTATAGCTGTCCTGCATCCAGGTTTTCCAGTGTATATCTTTTTATTTCATCTATATCCTCATTACTGTTTTCACTGTTCGTATCTCTCGAAGATACCTCCAGCTCTTCAAAGAAATGCTTATAGATATCAACTAAGTTAAACTTTGTGATCCTGTCTATTTCAGAGTAGATATCCTTCAATTCATCTCTCACATGAGAAATAGCCCTCCCGCTTATTTCCAATCTGTCTATAAACGAACCTGTATCAGTAAGTTCTTTGATAACCTCCCTTATCCTTCCCTCTTCATATGGTTTTAGAAGGAACATGATCCTCTCCCTGATCTTATGCAGCCTCTTTCTTAAAGGAAGCTTGGAATAATCGTCATTATATAGTTTTTTCAGATCCTCAGATGATATTATAATCTTATCTTTGAAATATATATCGTCAAAGCTCCTTTCCCCTACTTCCACACGGGCAGCATATTTCTTCAACATATCAGTGAACTCAGTTGATGATTTGAATTTTATGCTGAGAATCCTCTTATGGTAGCCCGGATCCTCCTTTGCCCCCAGAATATATTCCATCATTTCATAATAGTCTTCTTTCTTCATTTCATCCCCCAGAGCTTTATGCATGTACTCCTTGAAAGTGGTCTGG
>JAWLHF010000104.1:0-10787 GCA_041690515.1 Clostridiaceae bacterium
GTAAGCAGGGCTTAGGTGGATGTTTTTTGCCTTCATGAAACAACGAAAATATCTCATTATTTCTTATCCTCAATACTTGACATTACACCACTGGACTAATTGCAATTTCTGTTGATTTTACATAATGATACTATAATTAGTTGACTTAGTCAACTAATTATAGTATCATTATCATGAAAAAACGGTAAGGATTTTACATCCCTACCGTTTCATATTGTCTGAAGCTTATCTCTTAGTCAGATCCTTTGTTCCCAATATCACATGGGCAAGGCCAAAGCCTACCAAACCGGCACCAATCATGGGAAGCACATCCTCTTTATGCATTCCGTGCCTTTCCATATCCACGCCCCGCATCATTGTTCCGGCGGCCAGAACGCTGCTTCCGAGCAAAGTCGGTATCAAACCTTCCCGCATTAAAAACCCTCCTCGCAGGCGATTTTAGATTTTACTGCACTTTTATTTTTCACAGATTACAGATTTCTATCCCTCAATATCAAGATACAAAAACGCAATTAAAAAGACCACTGAAAATTCAGTGGTCTTTAATGCGATCTTATCTATTGTAGTCTCTGTTGTTTCTCTGCGCCTTTCTTGCTCTTCTGCAATCAGGACATCTCTGTGGCTCGTTTTCAAAACCTTTTTCTTTGTAAAACTCCTGCTCGCCTTCAGTGAATACAAATTCAGCTCCGCAGTCTTTGCAAGTTAAATTCTTGTCTGCCATTTTTCATACCTCCTATCATTTATTAGGATTTAACAACTTTCAAACATTTTGCATTGTCCTAATTGATAGTAGGAAATGGTTTTAAATATCGTTAAATCTTATATACCTAATAAATATACCACTAATGCCGACACATGTCAATAAGTAAACAGCTTTTTTTCTGCCTTTACCCTCAAAACTCAATCGTTCTTTTTCAGATTTTTGTTATCAGTCAGAAGAAAAAACAATATCCATGACTCTATGAAGCTTATTACCCAAGGCATATTATATCTCCTAATATTTTTATACAATAACTATTATTTGTACAATTTAATTGTTTATGCTTTTACCATAATCTTATAGGTATAAAGTAATTGGAGGCGCAATAACGCCCCTGAATATAATAAAAGACCATTGAAATCTCAATGGTCATGCAATGAATCACTATTTTCTGTAATCTCTATTGTTTCTCAATGCCTTCTTTGCCTTTCTGCAATCAGGACATCTCTGCGGCTCATTCTCAAAGCCCTTTTCCTTGTAAAAGGCCTGCTCTCCTTCGGTAAATACAAAGGACTTTCCGCAATCTTTGCAAGTAAGGTTCTTGTCTGCCATTTCCCTACCTCCTATCATTTATTAGGGATTTAACAAATTACGGGCATTTTTTACCTAACAAATAATAGGAAAAATGGTTTTGTTTGTTAAATCTCTGCTTTGAATCAGAATATCATGTTGCCAAAATGTTGTCAACACCATTCTATGCAACAATATGTCAAGTGTGATTAATAAGGTTATTTTATTTTTGTGTTACATATCTGCTGAAAAACTAAATTTTATTAATATCGCAGCATATATTTTAATAACAGATGCCATCTGCAGGCAAATATTCTACTTAGCATATCAGGGAGGCAATAAATGTATAAAAGCTTAAAAATATTCACTTTGGTCATTCTCGTCATATCAATGTGTACCTATATCACATACAGTGTTGAACCGGGAGATGCTGCATCAGGATACGATGATCCTCCTGCCGCAAATGTCATCCCTGAAGCGGAACCTCCCGCTGATACAACTCCTGCCTCTATACAGGAACAGCCGAACTCTGATGAGCAGGATGAAATCCTAATACAGGCTGCTGCCTACTTCAGCAGGGAAGTTGATGCAATTGTAATGAAGAGGCTCGATTCCTTCTTCAAGAATGGAGGTAAAGGAGTTATTGGTATATATATAAAGGAGCTTGGCAGCGGTTTTGAATACCGTTATAATGCTGACAAAACAAATCCCGACAATCCCAAGGAAGGATACTTCAATACTGCCTCCACCTGCAAGCTCTTATCCGCTGCCGTAATGTACCATATGAATTACTGCGGTGAGCTTGACCTTGATACCACTTACACTGATAAAATCACAAAATCCAGATACAATCTAAAAGAACTGCTGCCAAGGATGATCAGTCATTCTGTCAATGATTATTTCAATATAACCTTGCGCCATCTAGGTGCGGATAAGATCAATGATGCCCTGGTCAAGCTGGGCTTGAAGCATAGCATTGTGTACAGCGAGATAATGCCTGCCCAATACTCCTCTATCAATAATAATATTGAGAGATATGGAATATCCAGATCTCCAAGGACTACCCCTGAAGATCTGGGCTATATCCTTGACCTGTTGTATGCCGAAAGCACCCTGGGATCAGAGAACAGCAGATCACTAATGCAGGCGCTTCTGGATAATATCTACTCCAACAGGCTTCCTGCCGGTATTGACTATAAGAGTCCGGTGGCACACAAGACCGGCACCAGTTCTGGGGAAGGAGTCTATAATGATGCAGGGATAATTCTGCTGGATGGAAATCCATATATAATGGTCGTAATGAGCAAGGGAAGCGGTTCCAATGTCCAGTCCTTGTTCAGGACAATTACTGGAGAAGTATATGAATACATAAAAAAAAGGACTGATATTCAGTCCAATATACCCCAATGAGCCTTTGCTTCCTTTTCAAGCTCAGCCAGTCTGGTATAATAATCGGGAAACTCCAGCAGGTGGGCATAGGCAATTTTCCCCGTAAGCACCGGATCATCATCTGTAACATTAGCCTTAGGGAACCTGGTGCCATGCTCCAGCTCGACTCCCAAACCCAGCCTGAACTGTTCCAGGTCCACCTTGCCGAAGTCTATGCCTATTTTCCTCCCGATTTCCAAAGCCTCTTCCCGGGTAAACTCCTTTTGTATCCGCATTAGCACCGGCTCTTCATAATAGTCGTAAATCGGTTTCATTCTTTTCCAGTATGGACAGATATGCGGCTGCATGTCTTAACCTCCCAAACAATATTTTTACCAGTATATTCATTCGGGATTGGTTTTGCTAATATAACACCCTGTCGTCTCCAACTCGCTTGGTTATCTTGTTCTGATCAAAATAATCCAATAGCGCCATTGCATATTTTCTGCTGGTACCCAGAAGATCTCTGAACTGCCCCAGTTGTATTGAACCGTTGTCCTTTATGTATTTTCTTAAAAGCTCCACTGCTTTGCTATAAGCATCTGCAGCAATCGCAATGTCCTCATCCAGTTTGACGAGCCTGCCCATATCAACCAAAGCGTTATATACCAATTGACACTGGTTCTTATCCAGCCGTCTCTTTTCTGCCAGCTCTGCCAGCTTGGGAGGATTATAAGGGTTTTCGCCATAACTCTTTTCAATTGCATCCTTGATCTGTTCCTGTATTTTGTTGAATTGCACCTTAAAGCCACTTCGAGCTGCATATTGATTTTCAAGCTTTATTAATCCTTCGGATTCAAAATACCCAAAAATCAGATCAGACAATCTGGGTTTGATCCCTTCAAACACCCTTGTACGCAATTCCTCTTTTGATATTCCGCTTTTCAAAGGATTCTTCCTGTGATATGCCTCAAGTATCTCCATAAGCTTGGTCTCCACATCCTTCAAATATCTTACATGAAGCATGTATGTCTCATCACCAAGCCTGAATTCCTTTGCCAGCTCCTTTTCCAAGAGTCCGGAAGCAATCTTGTCATAGGTCTCGGGGTTTATGTTTCCAACAGCCTTTATGATAGTCTTCCTCTCCGGATATTTATTGCTGTTCTGTATCAGATACCTTTCAACCACTTCAGCAGGATCTCCCTGCTCCTTTATTTTAAGCTCTTCTATGACATCCTCTTTAAAACGTTTCCTTTTTGGAGGGTTAGGTTCCAGTATCGTACCTCCTCCTATGGTAAGCATAGGAGAATATGTCCGAATTACAAACCGATCGCCCTTCATACAGGCTGTCTCTTCTTCCAATCTCAGCTGGACAAATGCACTTTCCCCCGGCTTCAGCTCCTCTCTATCGAGAAGCACCACTCTGCACATTATTTCTGATGTACCGTGATAAAGTCTCAGCCTATCCCTGTTGTCAATGGGTTTTCCCGCATCCTTCAGTATTTCAAGCCTTGCGTCCAACATCATTGTCGTTTCCATACGTCCGGGCTGTGCCAGTACATCGCCCCTCTTTATCTCATCCAGCTTCACATTTGCAACATTTATTGCTACACGCTGCCCAGCATAGGCGGTCTTTACATTCTTTTCATGTACCTGTATGGATCGTACTCTTGTTTCAGTTCTTACGGGATATATCTCTATCTTGTCACCTTCATTTATGCTGCCTGAAAGGAGTGTTCCTGTCACTACGGTTCCAAAGCCCGTTATGGTGAAGGATCTGTCAACGGGAAGTCTGAATCCTTCATGGGTGTTCTTCTCATCTACCACCTCAGTGATTTTATCTATCTCATCAATAAGCTCCTTCAAGCCTTCTCCCGAAATCGAGGAAACCGGTATTATCCTTGCCTCCTTTAGAAAGGAGTCCTCCACTTCCTCTCTGACCTGTTCGATTATCATCTCCAGCCATTCCTGATCCACCATGTCTTTTTTTGTCAGAGCTATTATTCCCTTCTTAACCTTAAGAAGAGACAATATATTTAGATGCTCCCTGGTCTGAGGCATTACCCCCTCATCCGCAGCTATAACCAGCACAACTACATCGATGCCTCCTGCTCCTGCAAGCATGTTTTTTATGAACCTCTCATGGCCGGGTACATCTATTAACCCTGCACGTCTGCCGCTTGGCAGGTCAAAATAGGTGAAACCCAGTTCAATGGATATTCCTCTTTCCTTCTCCTCCCTGAGCCTGTCAGTGTCTCTTCCCGTCAAAGCCTTTATCAGGGTAGTCTTTCCATGATCGATATGTCCTGCTGTTCCAATTATGATGTTTTTCAAACCTGACCCCCGCCTTCTTTTCCGTTAGCCTTCGATAGCTCTGTGAAAGCCCATAACAAAGAACTTCCCACAACCTCATATTCATCATCCCTTATGGTCCTGACATCCAGTATCAGTCTATCCCTGCTTATCCTGGCAACCACCGGGATCTTATATTTTCTCAGCTTTTCCTCCAGACCCGCCAGAGATACAGCTTTTGGTCTCACCACAACAACCTTTGTCGGCATTTTATGCAGAGGCATGGAACCTCCCCCTACTTCTGAAAACTCATCCTCAACACCGATTGAGCACATATCTGCTAAGGTTTTTTTCAGGCGCCCTCCAAGGCGTTTAGCCCTTTTATTCAGCTCTTCCCTGCTATAGCTAAGCATTCTTAGTACTGGTATCTCTCTTAATGCAAGATCCTTATCCAAATAAAGCCTCAATGTTCCCTCAAGAGCCGCAAGCGTGAGCTTGTCTATCCTTATTGCCCTGGTAAGGGGGTTGCTCTTCATCCTGTCCACGTACTCCTTGCTGCCGACAATTATGCCTGCCTGGGGCCCTCCAAGCATTTTATCCCCGCTGAAGGTCACAACATCCATCCCTGCTTTGACTGCATCCTGGACAGTAGGTTCATAGGGCAGTCCAAACTCAGTAAGGTCTATGAGCATTCCGCTTCCCAGATCTTCAATGACCGGAAGGCCCAGCTCTCTTCCCAGGGCTACCAATTCCTCCGACTCCACATTACTTGTAAAGCCAAGTATCCTGTAATTGCTGGTATGTACCTTCATAAGCGCTGCAGTATTTTCATTCACAGCCTTTTCATAATCAGACAAGTGAGTTTTGTTAGTGGTTCCTACCTCAACCAATGCGGCACCGCTTTGCTCCATAACATCAGGTACTCTGAAGGAGCCGCCTATTTCTACAAGCTGCCCCCTGGACACCACTACCTCTCTGCCTTTAGCCATTGTGCTCAAGACCAGCATGACAGCTGCTGCATTGTTATTCACAACCATCGCTGCCTGCGCTCCTGTAATCCTGCATATAAGCTCTTCCACATGAGAGTATCTGGAGCCTCTATTTCCTGACTCAAGATTCATTTCCAGATTGGAATATTTTGCGGCGATGCTCCATAGATTGTCCTTAAGGGTGCTGCTTAATGGAGATCTGCCAAGGTTTGTATGCAGCACCACACCTGTGGCATTTACAACGTTTATCAGGTTATTTCTCATCATTTCATGTACTTTTCCAACTATCCCTTTTACAATATCCGGACTGCTGATTCCGGACAAATTCTCCCCGCTGCTAAGAGACATGACATGTTTTCTGTATTCCTTCAAATACTCTCTTATGCCCTCAACCACTGCGGTTCTGGGATATACTGAAGTGAGCCTTTCGAGCTCCTTCTCTCTTAACAGCTCATCTACAGAGGGTATGCTGCTCAGTACTATATTTTTTTCCTTCATTCTATACCTCCACCTTCTTGTCCTGCTGTACAGACAAGGTCTGAGTGTCTATATCACTTGTATGGAAAATTCCCCTTTAGCCATGACTTTCCCAATAATATTGAAATCCAGCCTGTTGCTTTTCCTAAGCTCTTCCATCAGCATCTCCGCGCGTTCTTCGGGTACTGATATAAGAAGCCCTCCTGAAGTCTGCGGATCATACATGACATCAATTGTCTCCTGCCTGATACTTTCAGTAAAGTTGACATGCCCGGCGAGATAACCTTGGTTGTTGTATGTGCCTGCAGGGATTATTCCCATTTTTGCAAATTCAATACTTTCCTTGATTATCGGAATATAATCTGACCATATTTCCAGGGAAACACCGCTGGCTTCAGCCAGTTCATAAGCATGACCCAACAATCCGAAGCCGGTTACGTCGGTACATCCGTTTACTCCCACTTTCATCATTGCTTCACATGCATCCTTGTTCAGATATGCCATTGTTTCCACTGCTTTATTATATGCAGCTTCATCCACAAGATCTGCTTTTATGGCAGTGTTCAATATCCCCAGCCCAAGAGGCTTTGTAAGTATTATCATATCTCCGGGCCTTGCACCTGAGTTTGCCGTCACCTGCTTCGGATGCACCATACCCATTACAGAAAGTCCGAATTTCGGCTCATCATCCTCTACACTGTGTCCTCCAACCACTAATGCACCTGCTTCGGCAACCTTATCAGCTCCTCCCCTGAGGATTTCCTTAAGGATGTCCATTGAAAGGCAGGTGGGAAAACATACAATATTCATTGCGGTAACAGGCTTACCACCCATAGCATATACATCGCTGAGGGAATTGGCTGCAGCAATTTGTCCAAATGTATAAGGATCATCCACAACAGGGGTGAAAAAATCCATAGTCAGTATTACTGCTTTATCTTCATCTATCTTATATACGGCAGCATCATCGGATGTATCAATACCCACTATAATGTTTTCATCATTAAATTTTGGCAGCTGACACAGAACCTGTGCCAGGGTATCGGGACCAATTTTGGCAGCTCACCCTGAGCTTTTGGTCATTTGTGTAAGTCTGACTCTTTCAGCATTATCCATTCTGCCGATCACCTCCTATAAATACCATCAGTTGGTTATATAGAATATTCCCAACTCCCCATTATTATATCATACCCAAGTCAAAGCAAACACAAAAAATAAAGAATGCTGACATAGCAACATTCTCTGGCTTAATCCTGTTTTAAGAGATACGTCTTCAAAGTTATCCTCTTCCTCAATTCACGGTTATATCATCCTTGATACCATCGAATTTTTTATCACCTATTCCGGTTACGTTTTTGATTTCTTCTATGGATTTAAAAGGACCGCTTTTTTTCCTATACTCAATTATTTTTGTTGCTGTTGCCGGGCCTATCCCATTAAGGGCTTCCAGTTCACTTTGCCCTGCGGTATTTATATCCACTTTGCCCGATCTGCTTACAGTAACATTCTGCACAGTATTCACTCCTGGTACGGTATTGCCGGTACCCTTCAGATCCTCACCTTTTTTTGGTATGTATATCATATCCTCATCAGCCAGTTTATAAGCAAGATTTACAACATTCATATCCGCCTCTTCGCCTGGTCCTCCCACCATTTCTATGGCTTCATCAAGACGGGTTCCTTCTCTGACCTGTACAACACCGGGATTCTTTACACACCCGCAAATATATACCGATATCTCTTCTGCTTCAGCCTTGATCTCTTGGGGAGCTGCTGCAGAGGGTTCATTAAGCTCTATAGCTTCACCAAGGTTGATTTCTGTTGCCTTTTCCTGCTTGATATATATTGTGCCGCCTATTATAATTGCAATGAATACAGCAACCGCAAGCAAGGATTTCTGTGTTCTCGTTATATATATCATCTCGGACCTCCTCAATATAATACCTGATGCAATCCATAATATATATTTCTCTATTTGTAATTTATTTCCTCTTTTTACATCTTATCATATGCTTATCATTTATTTCCATGGCATTATCTCAACAAAATACTTACAAAGTAGTGCCATTGTGACATTTTTTTGGTATACTAAAATGGTCAAAGCTAAAAATCCGATAGAAACATACTTTTCTAAACAAATCTGCAGACCATTCAGGAGGAATTAATGAAAAAATTCATTTTATATATTATTGTTCTGAGTATTGTTATGCCTTTTATTCCGGTCTTTGGAGCTGTGCCGGATATCACAGCCCCTTCGGCCATTCTGATAGACGCGAAAACAGGTAAAGTACTGTATGAGAAAAATGCTGATGAAAAACGTTATCCGGCAAGCACCACAAAGATTATGACAGGCCTTTTGGCTGTGGAGTACGGAAAAATGAACGATGTTGTAACCGTCAGCCAGAATGTAACCAGTATAGAACGTGGAAGCAGTCAAATATATCTTATTCCGGGCGAACAGCTTACTATGGAGCAGCTTCTTTATGCACTGATGCTGGAATCGGCAAACGATGCTGCTATAGCAATAGCAGAGTATATCTCAGGTTCTGTGGAAGAATTTGCAAAGCTGATGAACGATAAAGCCAAGGAAGCGGGTGCAGCCAATACCAATTTTGTGAATCCAAACGGTCTCCACAGTGATGATCACTACACCACTGCGAGGGATCTTGCAATGATAGGCAAGTATGCAATGACCCTGGATAAATTCAGAAGTGTAGTAAAGGAAGTCAACTATACAATACCAAAGACAAACAAGCAGGAAGAAAGAAATTACATAACCAACAGCAACAAGCTTATATGGAAGGTATACGATAAATTCAGATATGAGTATGCAACCGGCATCAAGACAGGATATACCACCAAATCAAAACAGTGTCTTGTCGGAGGTGCCAAAAAAGACGGTATGGAACTTATTTCCGTAGTATTGGGCGCTGATGGCCAGAACGTATATAGTGATACTGTAGCCCTCTTTGAATATGGCTTCAATAACTTTCAGAATGTAGAAATATTGAAAAAGGATCAGATAGTCACTACCGTCTCTATAGGTGAAGAGGAGGAGAAAATCAACCTTCTGGCTGCCGAAGATTTTCAACTGATGCTTTCACAAGAGGAAGGAGATAAGGTGGAGACTTCAATAGCAATCACTTCTGAATTGGAAGCCCCTATTGAGAAAGGGGAAATGCTCGGTGAGATGGTTATTCAGGTAAATGGAAAAGAGGTAAAGAGGGTCGGTCTTCTATCATCCGTTGAAATAGAGGCTCCTCAGAAATCAAACGGCTTATGGTGGCTCTGGCTGGTAGCGGCTTTCCTGCTATACCGCACTGTTGTCACGATATATAAAGTGAGGCGCAGAAGATATAAGAGTATATCATATATAAGAAGATAACAGCAAAGCAAACGCACTTCTGATGAAGTGCGTTTGCTTTGCTGTTATTTTACGAAAGCTATTGCTTCTATCTCAATCAATGCATCCTTTGGCAGTCTTGCAACCTCGACACAGGATCTGCCCGGCTGCTCCTTAGTGAAATACTGGGCATATATCTCATTGATTTTTGGAAAATCATTCATATCTTTAATAAATACAGTTGTCTTCAATACGTTGTCCAAACAGCTTCCCGAAGCCTCAAGCACAATCTTGAGATTCTCCAGACACTGTTTTGCCTGAGCCTGGACTCCCCCTTCAGCAAACATTCCGGTAGCCGGGTCAACCCCCAGTGAACCTGAAGTAAACACAATATTTCCATACTTCACTGCCTGGGAATACGGTCCTATAGCAGCCGGAGCCTTCTCGGTACTTATTATTTCCTTTGCCATTTTTATTCCTCCTTAGTATATATTTCATCTTACTTATCTATTTTATAACAAATAGTCAGACTACACAATCTTCTGATTATTAACCCTCCGGTCAAATTCCTCCATTAGCCAGCGTTCTCTATAGCCTCCTTTGAATTCAAAGCAATATATTTGAGTCTTCCCGTTTTTCTCCTCCATTTTTATTCCCTCTTGCATCTTCTGCGTGTTGAACCACCATTCGAAGCGCACATCATTCTTCTTTCCTCCGGCAGTATGCTCCTCGTACTTTAGCAGTGCCTGGCCGTAACCTTCTTTCAACACAGTCATAGACATTCCCCCTATTATATTTATTGGACGTGCTTTTCCCACACGCCATAAATACAATATGCAGAGTCTGCGTACATATTACCATTTTATTTATCGTTAACAAAAATATCATTAATAATTCACAAAGGGGGGTATTGTGCAGCAGTAGAAAAATGCGACACAGTCGCATTTTTGGTTGCGAGATGCAAGCACTGGGTCATGTCTCATGGGTCCTGTTGCGAGTTTCGGGTGTTTATGCAGGGCTTCGGAGGACTTTTTACTCCAGCTGCAAC
>JAWLHF010000105.1:0-10639 GCA_041690515.1 Clostridiaceae bacterium
GTAAATTCCGAAGGAATTGTGATACATGCCAATCCGGCGGCTTATAATATCTTTGATATAAAAAGGGAAGACCTCTACAACAGGAAATTTGACTATGCCTCCCAGAAATTGAACCTGGGAATCACCTTCAATGATATGCTTAATGACAGCGAGAAGAACTTCAATATCTTAAGCATTAACAACCTTATTGTCAAAATCAGTGTTGTACAGATAATGAATGAGCATAACGAGACTGAAGGTGCCATGCTGGTCCTTCAGGATGTAACCGAACAGGAGAAGCTGGATAAGATGCGCAAGGAGTTTGTAGCAAATGTCTCTCATGAGCTGCGAACGCCCCTTACGACAATTAAAAGTTATACAGAGACTCTCCTGGACGGGGCTTTGGAAAGCAAGGAGTACACGGTCAATTTCCTTAAGGTCATAAACAGTGAGTCAGAAAGGATGACAAGGCTGGTTAAGGATCTGCTGCAGCTGTCCAAGCTTGATTATGACAAGATGGAATGGAATATGAAGAAGCTGAACATATTAAATATTACCAGAGACTGTGCGGAAAAAATGATCATGGCAGCAAAGCAGAAAAATCAATCACTGACTTTTGAAGCTGTTGGGGAGATTTGTGAAATTATCGGCGATAAGGACAGAATAGAGCAGGTTATAATAAACATAATAAGCAACGCTATCAAATATACTCCTGAAAACGGCAGTATAAAGGTTACAGCAAGTAAGGCCGACGATAAAGTGGAGATAAGGATAAAGGATACAGGCATGGGTATTCCTAAGGAGGACCTGCCAAGGCTGTTTGAAAGATTCTACAGGGTTGATAAAGCACGATCCAGGGCTATGGGAGGTACAGGATTGGGACTTTCAATAGCAAAGAATATTATAGAGGCACATAAAGGTACTATTAGGATAGAAAGTGAGTACGGTAAAGGCAGTGAAGTAATAATAGATTTCCCTTGTGATAAAATTGAAAGAGCAGAAGCATAATAACCATTAGTAATTCCTAAATATTCTCTTAATGTAAAATAAGCTTAATTTGCTTGTAACAATGCTGTAATAAATATTATGTATAATAATACTAAGGATTAGTATGGTTAATAGGGAAATTAATTCAAAGCCTTAGGGGGAATTCTCATGTTGAAGAAGGTGCTGATTTCAGCAATCATTGCTACAGCAGTATTTGCAGCAGGTTCGGCGGTATATGCACAATCAGAGTCAAATTATGCAAGAAACGGCAGGGATATTGAGCCGGTGTTTGATTTGCATTCAGATAAGGAAGAAACAAAGACTTTTAGTAAGGAATATGTTGTTTCCGGCAATGCAAAGGAAGGCACAAAAGTCACAATAAGTGTATACTGGTTCAGTGCCGATGATGAAAAGAGCATTATAGCCAACAAAAAACAGTCTGAGAATTCCGAAAAGGAAGGAAAATGGATTTTGCAACAGGCTGATGAGTTCACAGTGGGGGCATCAGGAATGTTTGCAGAAACTGTGGCTTTGAATCTGGGAAAGAACAGGATTGTACTTTTTATAATAGATAAAGAAGAAAATACAGGGGAAAAGGTATTGGAAATAGAGCGCAGCTTGGAAAAAGAAGTAAGGGAAGAAGTCAATGGGAACTCCCTTAACAGGCTTGTTGAAGATATGTCAAGCAATACTGGCAAAGATAAATAGAGCATGATAAATGCATTATACAGGTGATTATATTGAACCGAGAGAGAGTTAAATCAGTATCTTTATTATTTCTGGTTATATTGAGTTTTATATTGACTACCCGAATATGGTTTTACACTTCCATTGAGGGTATTTTTATTATGTCCGGAAATAAATCCATAAAGACTGATTATAATGCGGAATATGATAAATCTGATCTATTAAAACCCCATAAGCTTATTGTAAGCTTTGGTGAAAACAGCACAATCCAATATGACAACAAAGACAACAGCGAAACCTACAATAGGATATTCAAAGAAGCCAAGAGAGTGGTAAGGACAGCAATCCTTGTAAACAGCAAAGAAAGTGTAAATAAACTGCCCCAGGAGGAATTAAACAGAATAAGAAACACAAGAGGGGTAAGCTTCATTTTTCACATGCCTTTGGAAATTGGAGCAGTGTATAAGCTGATGAATATCAGCAGTGATGCTGATGTAGGCATAAAGAGCGTTGATGAGATAATTGTTGCCCAAAGCTTGAGAAGACTATATCTTCATGATACAGAGCAGAATCTGCTTTATGAATTGAGAACAGAAGGTGTACAGAACAATCTGGACTTTATCATTACCAGTCTTGAGAAGCAATCCACAATAACCAGCTTATACCTAAACAGGTTCCAGCCTGACCGCTTCAGTAAGAATGCAATTGTACCTACAAAGATTGGAACAAAGGGACTGCCGGTGCTTTTAGGGGAAAGGGAACTGGTGGTGGATAATGAAATACCTGATGATATAGCAAAACTGTTTGACGGAGATATAATGTCACTCAGCATCATTAAGAACATGGATGGGACTATTGTTTATACGGACAGGGAAAACAGGGTAGTAAAGCTGTATACAAACGGAATGCTTGAGTACGTTGATTATGAACTGCAATCAACTGATTATAAAAGCATCGATGTAAGAAGCGCCATTGACATCAGTACTGAATTTGTCAGCAACCACTTTGGCTTTCCCGAAAACAGCTATATATCTGATATAATAAGGAGTATGACGGGGAACAGGTATATTATCAGATACAGATATGCATATGAAGGAATTCCCATAGTAATGCCTTCCGGCACCAGTGTTGATACGATAGAAGTAGAAATCGTCGGGGATCAGGTTAAAAGGTATAAGAGAATAATAAGAAATTTCACCGATGAGCTGGAAACAAAACAGGTGATGGACTTCATAGACATACTCAATATTTTGCTGGATAGTAAAGTTGAGGCGCTAAGTGGAGAAAAAATAAAAACAATTAAGGATATGTACCTTGCATATTATGAGCGGTATAATCAGAACAGCATAACCTATGTGCCGGTTTGGGTTGTGGATGTTACGGTTGAGAGGTTTGAAAAAGGTACGGTATTGAACCAGCGTTATATAATAAACGCTGAGACAGGAATCATACTGGATAAGTAGGATCCTGGGAGGGGATTATTGATGGATTGGGCAAAAGCAAAGACAATTCTGATAGCTGTTTTTTTGGCAATCAACATCTTCCTTTTGTATATAATCATTGGTGCTAATACAAGCAGTATCGGCCATGTAGATAGTGAAAATGTAAAATTCATCACCGATTATCTGGCTGAAAAGGATATCACGGTCAAAGGAGCAGTTCCTTTGAAAAAGACTGATATGCCTTCAATTACTGTGAAATATAAGCTGTTCAACAGGGAAGATATCATTGGAGCTTTGTTCTCTCACAAGGAAAAGCTTGTTGAATCGTTGACTGACAGTACAAAAATGTTCAGAGGGGAGAATGCAGAGGCTGCAATTAAGGATGGCAGGGAGCTAATCTACACTAATAGAAGCATAAAGCCTGCTGCGGCCATTGAAGAGAAGGCCTGCCAGAAAAGGATAAGTGAGTTTCTTAGCAGATTGGGAATGAAGGATAATGCCAACATTAGAAGAGTAGAGGATCTGGAAGGTTATAAGAGATATATTTATGGGCAGACCTTCAGGGGGGCACCGATATATAACAGTATAATGGAATTCTACGTAAATGATGCTGGAGTGCATAGAGCGAGAATAGTATGGTTTGAGATGATAAAACAGGAAGGAAAAAGGACTGAGGTCATTTCACCTGTTGTTGCATTGCTGTACATACCGGAACATAACAAAGTAAGTGAACTTCCCAGTAAGGAAGTATTGGATATCCAGCAGGGATATTACTTTGGTACCGGCTCAAGAGATCAGGTAGATGTTTCCATGGTTGCGGAAGGTACTGCCTTTCCGGTATGGAGAATTACCACCGAACGGGATATTATCTACATAAATGCATATAATGAAAAGGCTGAAGGGGTAGAAAAGGCTATTAAATAGCCTTTTTTTGCTATATTATCAAATCTATGAAACAATGTTATAATTAAAATGTTATAGCTATCGCTATTATTGGCAAGTATTCAAAGTAGGAATTGCATTATTCATTAATATCAAGTAAAAAGGGGTTTGTACTTTGGAAGAAAAATTGATAATCAAAGGAAATAAGAAGCTTCAAGGAGAATTATGCATCAGCGGTGCAAAGAATTCTGCCGTAGGAATAATTCCAGCAGCCATACTCTCTGATTCCAAGTGTATTATACGTAATCTGCCGGACATAGACGATGTCAGATATCTGAAGGAGCTGCTGCAACAAGTTGGTGCAAAGGTGAAGCCGGGTAATTCCGGAGAGCTTGAAATAGACAACAAGGATATGAAGAGCTATAAGGTGGACTTTGAAATAGCAAAGAAAATGCGTGCCTCCTACTATTTTTTAGGGGCATTTCTAGGAAAGTTCAAAAAAGCTGAGGTGCCTTTTCCGGGGGGCTGTGATATCGGAATACGACCTATTGATCAGCACATAAAAGGCTTTGAAGCGCTGGGGGCAAAGATAAAGGTAGAACATGGAGTGATAAAGGCCAGAGCATCAGAGCTGGTAGGGGCACCAATATATATGGACGTTGTCAGCGTAGGAGCTACGATAAATATAATACTTGCAGCATGTAAGGCAAAAGGAGTAACAACAATAGAGAATGCTGCCAAGGAGCCGTACATAGTTGATATCGCCAACCTGTTAAATGCAATGGGTGCGAATATAAAGGGAGCAGGCACTGATGTCATAAAGATAAAAGGGGTTGAGCATCTTGGAGGCTGTGAGCATGCTATAATACCTGATATGATGGAAGCAGGGACATATATGATTGCAGCTGCAGCTACTCAAGGAGACGTTCTTATTAAGAACGTGATTCCTACACATCTTGAATCGATATCTGCAAAGCTCAGGGAAATGGGCGTTGAAATAGAAGAGAATGAGGATTCTATAAGAGTCAGGACAGTGGAAAGGCCAAAAGCTGTTAACATAAAAACAATCCCATATCCGGGTTTTCCGACCGATCTGCAGCAGCCAATGAGTGTGCTTCTTTCAATAGCAGAGGGTACAGGGATCATAACGGAAAGCATATGGGAAGGCAGATTCAAGCATGTGGATGAGTTGAAGAGGATGGGCGCCAATATCAAAGTAGAGGGGCGTGTGGCAATAATCGAGGGAATACAAAAGCTTTCGGGATCTCCTGTATATGCTACTGATCTAAGGGCAGGTGCAGCAATGGTTATAGCAGGACTGGCCGCAGAAGGAGAGACGGAGATAAGCAACCTGAAGCATATAGACAGAGGATATGAGAACCTTGTAGATAAGCTTAAAAGCGTTGGTGCAGATATAACAAGAGTACAGAGATAGATAACAATATCAGATGTGATAGTTGCTGGAGGATAAAATGGGGATAAGACTTTGCTCACTGGCAAGTGGGAGCAGTGGAAACTGTATATTTGTGGGGAATGACAATAGTGGAGTATTGGTGGATTGCGGTGTAAGCGGCAAAGAGATACTTAGCAATCTTAATAACATTGGAGTATGCTCAAGTACAATAAAAGCAATTGTAGTAACTCACGAGCATTCAGACCATATCAGGAGTGTAGGCATCATATCCAGAAAGCTTGGAATACCGATATATGCGAATTTGGAGACCTGGGACAGTATGGCGGATTCTATAGGGGCTGTAAAGCCGGAAAACATCAGGTATTTTAAAGTAGGAGAAGACCTGGAGATTGAAGGGGTCAGCATAAAGTCATACAGCATACCTCATGACGCAGCAAATCCTGTTGGCTTCTGCTTCTTTGATGGCAGCAGAAAGGTAAGTATAGCAACCGACTTGGGATATTTCAGTGATACTGTGAAAGAGAATATAAGCGGCTCAGATATGGTTATGCTGGAATCCAACCATGATATTGAAATGCTGCGGGTGGGAAGATATCCGTATTTTCTGAAAAGGAGAATACTTAGCGAACATGGGCATCTTTCCAACGAAGCGGCAGGAAATGCAGTATATGAACTGCTGCAGACAGGAGTTCGGGAAGTGCTGCTTGGTCATTTAAGCAAGGAGAATAATTTTCCGGAGCTTGCATATGAGACTGTAAAGGGTATATTGGAGCAGAAGAGTGTGAAGATAAATGATGATATAAGGTTGGATTTGGCGCCCAGAAGCGGCGTGAGCCAATGTTATTATATCAAATAAAGGAATCATGACGATTTTTATGCCCACTAGGTGGATATATTAATAACAGAAAGAATATTCTGTAATGATAAATTACCTGTGGAGGATGAGTATATGGACAATTTTGATGACAGGACAATTGCACAGCAGGAAGAAAAAGACCGGGAAATGCAAAGTGTACTGATTGAAGACAATAATAACAATAATGGACAGAACATATTAGACTCAACAGATAAAAGACCCATCAGCGATAAAAATGAATTCAGAAGCTACAGAAGACCCTCGGGATTGTCGTACCTGACAACCGCACTTGTTGGTGCCATTATTGGGGGGCTTATTGTAGCTGTTATTGTACCTCCATATCTATATGCAAAGCTGACGCCTATTCAACAGAGCGGAGAGGTTCAGTTGGGACAGCAGTTGGTGATAAAGCCATCAGAGGAATTGAATGTGGCAGCGGCAGTAGCACAGAAGGTCACCCCCGCAGTAGTCAGGATCAGTACTGTTACGGTGGAAAGGGATCTTTTCTTCGGAAGGCGCTCCTATGAAGGAGTAGGGTCCGGCGTGATAATTGATACCAATGGATATATAATAACCAATGCCCATGTGGTAGGTAAGCATCCTGAGGAGCTCATGGTGTTCTTTAAAGACGGCAGGGAGCTTAACGGAAAGGTATTGTGGCAAGACAGCCTTCTGGACCTGGCGGTAGTCAAAGTTGAAGCAACGGGTCTGCCTGCAGCGGAATTGGGTGATTCTGACGGACTCATAGTAGGTGAGACCAGCATTGCCATAGGGAATCCGCTGGGTATGCGTTTTGAGAGAACAGTTACACAAGGTATAGTATCCGGCCTCAACAGAAGCATAATGGTGGAACAGGGTTCTGTGATGGAAGACCTGATACAGACAGATGCAGCCATAAACCCCGGAAACAGCGGCGGGCCATTGATAAACAGCAAAGGACAGGTAATAGGTATCAACACAGTGAAGGCATCGGCAGAAGGTCTGGGTTTTGCTATCCCGATCAACATAACAAAGCCTATAACCCAGAAGCTTATAAAAAACGGCGAGTTCATACCAACATATATGGGAATTACACCACTGGACAGCGAGATGCTCGGATATTATGCAACAGATATTGAGATACAGAAGGGAATTTACATATATGATGTGAAAAATGGCACTCCAGCAGCAGGTGTAGGGCTTAAAGCAGGGGATGTCATAACTCATATCAATGATATAGAAGTAAATACCCTCGTTAAGTTCAAAAGCGTATTGTATGGCATGAATCCGGGTGATACCATAAAAGTCAGATATCTGAAGAATAAAAATGAATACACTGTAGATATAAAACTGGCGGAAATGCCGGAGGAATACAGATAATGAACATAACAATAATAACAGTAGGAAAACTGAAAGAAAGATATTTCAAAGAAGCCGTGGAGGAATACTCAACACGGCTTTCTAAATATTGCAAACTGGAAATCATAGAAGTGCCGGACGAAAAAGCTCCGGAGAATCTAAGTCCTGCCCAGGAGCTTATGGTTATCCAAAAAGAGGGACAAGGTATACTTAAGCATCTTAAGGAGGATGCATATACAATTGCCCTGGCAATAAAGGGCAAGCAGCTGTCCTCGGAAGAGCTTGCCGACTTTATAAATGACCTGGGCATAAAGGGCAGAAGCAACATAGCCTTCATCATAGGCGGCTCCCTGGGCCTCAGTGAAGAAGTACTGAAACGGGCAGACTTCAAGCTCTCATTTTCCCCAATGACCTTTCCCCATCAGCTGATGCGGGTGATACTGCTGGAGCAGGTGTACAGGGGATTTAGGATTATTAAGGGGGAGCCCTATCATAAGTAACGGCGGTTTTTTTAAAAATAATGGAGATACAGAGTACCTATTATTCAATATTACAATTGCTGAGTTTCCCAGAGATTGGAGAATTCATATGATGAATAATACCCTTAACCCAAGAAACTGGGTTAAGGGTATCTTATATTCTATTTATAATAATCATCGAAGTACTTAATCAACTCTTCTTTACCTTCAATATCATGTGCTTGAACAAATTTGCGTAATTCTATCAAGAATGCTTCTTTATTAGTTTTGCTGGTCAGTATTGTATTTAGGATAAAATCAATCCGAATTTCATTTGCTTTATCAAAAAAATCTTTTTTTAATTCTAAGACTTCATGATATGTATTAGAAATAGAAAAAACTTTTATACAATTACCAACAAGACCTATTACATAAAAGATTGTAAAAAACAGTAGATATGTCATTACAGCAAATATTGCATAGAAAGCATATTTATTTACTACTGCTTCAGGACTAAATAAGGATAAGTAGATTGCAATGAAAGCTACGATTTGAAAACCAATTATGAACGCAATGAATTCAAAGCTAATTAAAATCCTTTCTATTGAGTCTTTATCATTCAATTTACAAATAATTTTCTGTACTTCTTTACTTATAGTACCTGTCACTATAGAAATTCCGGCAAGGAGAATACCTATAATCCCAATTAAAGCGGACGCAATAGTTATACAAATATTCTTAAAAGGCTCCTGGTACGTAGTAATGTTTGAATGTATGTCCATATTAATTACGAAAATACTAAACCCGACTGTCAATATAAATGCTAAAGGGACTTCTAATGACCCTATATCAGTTAATCCTCGCCACTTTTTATATTTTTTAAACCTTACTAGCGAAGCATACTTATACATATACTCAACTCCTATCTAAAATAGCGAACTAACATACCTCCTACAAACCTCAAAGAATTCGTTCTTCGTTTTTTGATACTCTTTAATTCTTCGTTTTAGAGGCCTATTATCTTTAGTAGAATATCTAGATCCATCCTTTGCTTCAGCTTCTACACTAACATAGCTGTTTTTTATCGCTTCTTCAGCGGTGAGCGTGGAATGTATCGTAGTTGCTCTATTAATTTCTTGTTCTACTATATCGGCATCAATATTTAGACCTTGTGGAGCTTTAGAAGAAAATAATATGCTTCTATTTGTTATATTTGCTGCTTTGTATGCATTAATCTCTTCTTCGCCATTATTGTGTATAGCCTCTAGAATTGGTTCGTCGGGATTTGGTGGTATAATTTCTATTTTTAGTGTTTCTATGTTTCTTATTTTCTTCAATTCACTTTTTATGGTTTTGATATCTAAACCACTCTTAATCAGCTCTACTTCAAAATTATAGTCTTCATTATTATCTTTCATACATTTATTAATTAATTCTTTTAGCCCAATATTAAACTCTGAATAGCCAAATCTTTGAGTTGTATAAAATGCGACGACTTCTTTGCGGGTGTCGAAATAAAACTGGATGATTTCTGAATTCTCCACGGGAATTTTAGTAACCTCGCCCGTCCTTTCGTTTATTCTTTTAATGAGTAGGTTTGAAGTCTTAATGATATTTCCTACTATGATTGTTTCTTGAAATTTGTCAATAGAAGAAAACTTGTATGAAGCCTTATATATAAATACATCTCCGTCTTCATCTATTCTAGGCTCTTCTCTCTCATATGTAACTCCGTTTTGTATTCTTGTAAATAAACGATTTAGTAATATTCTGAGGGTATCTGGATCTTCATAAACGCTATAAATGTGTGAGTTTAAATTGACTTTAGAAAAAAATAATATACTAGACATAATAGTTGGTCCCCCTCGCATTTTATCTTTATTTCCATTTGCACAATTATAAAGTAGAAAGATGTCTATGCCTGTCGCAGTATACATTTAGTATATCCCATTAACCATATTATGGCAATGAGATAAATATAGATTTATTTAAAGAAAGGTTTATGGTGCCGGTATCTCATCCAAGTAGAGTGTGTTGCTTTGACAGATCGGAAACAGCATGCATATGTTATTGCATTCTTTAGCAGAACCGGTTGTGTTAATCCGCTTGATCAATCGATCTAGAAGGCTTGGAGCCAGATCGTATTCACGACAGATTTCGGTTTTTGTTTTGCCGATATTGTATAACTGGACGATTTGTTGCCGGAAGTCCTCCGAAAAGGTACGGCGCTCCTTTTTCTCATTCATGCTATTCATTCTCCTTTATAATTTTAATAGTAGCATGAACCTAATTTTTCTGTCCAGTTAAGTGTAGCCGATCCAGGGGCTGGTACATTGTCCCCTGGCATTTTCACTTAAACAAATGATATAATTAAAGCATCTAATAAAAACGAAAGAAGAAAATGATGAAAAGTAGATTTATTGATTTAGGTGTTTCGCCTCCAATTCTAAAGTCATTAGAAGAGATGGGATTTGAGACACCTACAGAAGTACAGAGTAAAGCAATTCCACATATTTTGAATCAAGAAGATTTAATAGTCATGTCTAAGACAGGCAGTGGCAAAACGGCTGTTTTTGGTGTTTCGATGCTGCAAATG
>JAWLHF010000106.1:0-10385 GCA_041690515.1 Clostridiaceae bacterium
TGTATATTCAAAAGAATCGGGATGTACAACGAAATTAAGCAGTTCCCTGAGCTGTTGCGACTTATAAAACATCGGCTGACAAAATCAATAATAAATATACCGAATACGCAATAATTATACAGTATGGCCAGAAGCAAGCTGTATAATTATTTTAATTTTATAAATGTACAAGCTGATAAGATACCTTTTGCAGTTCTCCATCATTACGTAGTTGAGCAAATGGAATAAAAAGGACAACCCATAAAATGAATATTTATGATATTATGTAAATAAGAAAATATGAGCTATTGTTTTGGGAAAGTTTCCACACACAGGTTCCGCAAGAAAGGATGAAGCAACTGATGAAAAAAAGATGCAGTAGATATAGCTTGATTTTTTTAATTATTATTCTGGCTATGGCAGTGAACACAAACATTACATATTCTGATTCCGATGTCGTGCAAAGCAGTGAAGACATCCCCAGCAAATGGGCAAAAGCAGAAATTGAAAAGGCAGTACAGATAAATATCCTTCCTGAGAATATTCAGGGTAGATATAGGAGCAATATTACCAGAGAAGAATTCAGCGAGGTTGCTGTGAATCTATATGAAGTAATGAGTGGAAAGGAAGCAGTGCTGCAAGGAGAGAACCCTTTCACTGATACAAAAAATAAAAAAGTAAGGATAGCAAATAGTCTGGGAATAGTAAAAGGTATAGGCGACGACAAATTTGCTCCCTATGACGCCATAACCCGCGAGGAAATAAGTGTGATGCTGTACCGCACATTACAAGCAGCAAAACCTGATTTTGATTATTCAGCTTCCTATGAGCATATCTTTGCTGATTATGATGAGATTTCTTCCTGGGCTCGCAAAGCAGTAGGTTATTTATACGCCATTGAAGTTACAAATGGAGTAGGTGATAATCTGTTTGAACCCAAAGGAAATACATCGAGGGAAGAGGCAATAGTTCTTGCAAAAAGAATACATGATAAAGTGTCGGCTTCCAAGGGCAGCTTAATTGCGTCTCGAGATGGGACAAGCAGGCAAGAAAACAGTTTGAATTTGAAATTGGCAAAGCTTTTGGCTCAGGAGATGGGCAAGCCTTACCAGTGGGGCGGAACAGGGCCGAGCAGCTATGACTGCTCCGGATTGGTGTACTCTATATATGGGAAGCTTGGGATATCTTTGCCAAGAGTGGCAAGGGATCAGGCAAAGGTTGGTACCTATGTATCCAAGGAAGAATTGCAATATGGAGATTTGGTGTTTTTCGCAAGGGATGGGAAGAATGTACATCATGTAGGAATATATGTAGGAAACGGTCAAATGGTGCACTCCCCTCAAACCGGAGATGTGGTTAAGAAGACGACTATCATGTCGGGATACTACCAAAGAGTTTATTATACATCAAGAAGAGTCATTAAATAGAGAAGCAGACTATGACTATGAATAAAAAATCACAGGCATTATAACATGATGCCTGTGATTTTTTATTCTTCCTTACCCAATAGTCCATAAAAAAACAGCTTTATTATTCCCATTTTGTATTGGGGACTGGTTCTCAAATAGTCAGACTGCTCGATGACAGAGACAGAAGATTGAATATATGCAAGAATCGCATCATCAGGAATGCTACTATCAATAGCTCCTTCCTTTTTCCCCAGCTCTATGAACTTAGCATATACAGAGATCGCTTTTGTATTTGCGGCTTCCTTATATACCTGCTGAAAGGTTTTGTCTTCCCAGGCATGCATGCTGAAATGTGACTTGCTTGCTTCAATAGCCGTATGACGCTTTTTATCCATAATAAGCTTGAGCTTTTCAGAAAAAGGAATAGCCATTTCCAATATTTCATCATACCCGGTAATGATTTTATCCATATATGAAGCAAGTACCTCTTTTGCAAGATTGCTTTTATCTCCAAAATAATTGTATATAGAAACCTGAGAAACATTAGCTTTTGAAGCTATCTCACTAATACTTACATTTGTTATGCCCCTCGAAGTAAAGAGCTCCCATGCAGCATTTAAAATTGAATCCTTCTTTGCTTTTGTTCTTTTTTCATAACCGTTCATCTTTATCACCCAGGTATAATTATAGCATAGTTTTGAAATATATCAATTAATATTTCAAAATATATTGACTTTATTGTTATTGACCTGTAATATGAAATAAAGTACAGGATATTTCAAAACTTTTATGGAGGGATACTATGAAACCATATATTTTGAGTTTTCAGGAAATAGACAAAACAAAGCTTGGAATAGTTGGCGGCAAGGGTTTAAATCTTGGAGAATTGTCAAAAATCAACGGGGTACGGGTACCTGATGGCTTTTGTGTGACAACTGAAGCCTATAAAAAATCCATTAACAGCAATCCGGAGTTGGAGGTACTGTTTGAGAAGTTAGCAGAACTAAATTCCAATGACAGAATGAAGATTTCAGAAATAAGCAGAAGCATACGATTAACAATTGAAAATATAAAGATGGGTAAAGAGATTGAAAGTGAAATAGAAAAAGCTCTGAGAAAAAATGAAGGGAAGCAAGCCTATGCTGTGCGATCAAGTGCTACGGCTGAGGATCTGCCCCATGCATCCTTTGCCGGACAGCAGGATACTTACTTGAATATCATAGGCAGGGAGGAGATACTGAAGCATGTAATAAAGTGCTGGGCATCTCTTTTTACGGATCGCGCTGTGACATATCGCATACAGAATGGCTTTGATCATCGAAAGGTGCTTCTGTCAGTGGTTGTTCAAGAGATGGTAATACCGGAGGCATCCGGTATCATGTTTACGGCAGACCCAATGACTTCCGATAGAAAGACACTGTCCATCGATGCAGGTTTTGGACTTGGTGAGGCGCTGGTGTCAGGCTTGGTAAACCCGGATATTTATAAGGTGACTGAAGGCAAGATTACTAACAAAAGCATTGGTACAAAAGAGATGGAAATAATGCCTGATCAAAACGGCGGAACCAGGGAAGCAACCATAGAGGAAAGCAGGCAAAAGATGCAGGTACTGGGAGATGAGCAGATACTTCATCTTGCAGCAATAGGCAAAAAAATTGAGGACCATTTTGGAGCCTCTCAGGATATTGAATGGTGCATTGTCAATAATGAGTTCAATATTGTCCAGAGCCGTTCAATCACAACATTGTTTCCTGTTCCAGAGTCAGAAGGTGCCAAGAAGCCCCGTGTATATATGTCCATTGGACATACACAGATGATGACAGATACCATTAAACCACTTGGAATGTCATTCTTTGAAATGATCTCTGAAGCTTCCATGAGTAAAGTCGGCGGTAGGATCTATACGGATATTACCCACGATTTGGCCTCAACAGTAGGACGTAACCGTTTGATAATGGCAACAGGGAAGCAGGATCCTTTGATCCAGGGTGCTATTAAAAACCTTACAAGAAATAGAGATTTTATGGCATCCCTTCCTAAGGGTAAAAGAAATATAAAGGGGGGTATATTCACAGCAGGTTCTATTATGGAAACAATAAAAATGCACAGAAGGAACGATCCTTCTATAATTGATGAAATACTCATTGAATTTGAAAAAGAATTAAAGGAGATAGACAGTGCTTTGTCAGGGCTTTCCGGGGAGCAGGTCTTTGAGTTCATAGTTAAAGATCGGGACAGATTACTGGCCATGGCATATAATCCCAAAATCCTGGGGGCGATAATTGCAGGAATATTGGTTAATGACTCCCTTAACAAGAAAGTTGAAAAACTGCTGGGAGAAAAGAATGTAGCTGATACCCTCACAAAATCCCTAGATCGTAACGTCACGTCAGAGATGGGATTGGCATTATGCGATGTGGCGGATGTAATACGCAGATATCCAAAGGTTCTGGAGTACATTTCACGGAATCCTGAAGATGAAGAATTTTTTGAAGAGATGGCAAAGCTTCCGGGAGGCAGAGAAACGGTAGAGGCCTTTAGAGAGTTCTTGAGGAAATATGGTATGAGGTGTCCCGGAGAGATAGATATTACAAAGGAGCGCTTTGAGGAAAAGCCTACACAGCTTATTCCAATGCTTCTTAACAATATACGTGTCCTAAAAGCAGGCGAGCACACAATCAGGTTTCAGGAGGGAAGACAGGAAGCTAATGCCAAGGGAGAAGAGATCCTTCGTCGGTTAAATATTATTCCGGGAGGCAATAGTAAGGCAAGAAAAATAGGTAAGAGTATCAGTATTCTGCGAAATTTCATTGGCTGCCGTGAATACCCCAAATACTATATCGTACGCCGATACCAGGTCTATAAAAAGGCGCTTATGAAGGAAGCATATACATTGGTGGGAAAAGGGATCATCAGACATTGTGAAGACATATTTTATTTGTATTTCAATGAACTGCGGGAAGTGGTAAGGACTAATAAGCTGGATTATTCAATAATTGAAAAAAGAAAAGAGGATTATACCCGTTTTGAAAAACTGACTCCACCCCGTGTAATTACTTCTGATGGATTTGTACCCCTATCCGGTTTTTCATCAGGCGATATCCCTGAGGGAGCGATTTCAGGTATTCCGGTTTCCGCAGGTGTGGTTGAAGGCCGTGCAAGAGTAGTGCTTTCTGTGGATGAAGCCAGGATAGAGGAGGGGGATATACTGGTGACACAATTTACTGACCCAAGCTGGACACCATTATTTGTAACCATAAAAGGCCTGGTAACGGAGGTAGGAGGCTTTACTACCCACGGTGCAGTCATAACACGGGAATATGGACTTCCCGGAGTAGTAGGTGCTGAAAACGCCACAAAGCTAATCAAGGATGGACAAAGGATAAGAGTAAACGGAACTGCAGGATATGTAGAAATACTAGGATAGATAATATTTATTTCGTCGTGAGCAGATACCATTGTTTTCAGACAATGAACTTAAGCGGCTGGCCATGCCTATAATTCTCTTTGCAGGTGAAAAAGATGTGATGTTCCACTCAAGAATGACTGTAGAGCGATTGAGAAGCATACTTCCTCACGCAAATATCAGTCTCCTGCCGGGGGCAGGGCATGTTCTTATAAACCTTACAGGGAAAATAAATGAATTTCTTACCCATTGAATATACAGTGCAAGCTGCTGAATAATAGATGCTTGCACTGTTTTTTAGTTGTTGACAAGAGAAGGAGTGCTGATATAAAAATAGAATATATTAAGCATTCACGAAAAACTGTTGAAGGCAGGGGATTGTAATGATGGGTAACGAAGGAAAGGATAAAAAATATCATACTGCAATATTTGCGGGAGGATGCTTCTGGTGTATGGTATCTCCCTTTGATGTCCTTGATGGGATTATCGAGGTAAAGTCAGGATATACCGGCGGTCATAAGGAGAATCCCACATACAAGGATGTAAAATCTCAAACCTCAGGACACTATGAAGTTGTAAGAATTATATACGATCCGGAGGTCATCAGCTATGATAAGCTTCTTCAGGCGTATTGGAGACAGGTTGATCCTACAGATGACGGGGGACAGTTCCAGGATAGGGGCGAGTCATACAGGACAGCTATTTTTTATACCAGTGAGGAGCAGAGGACAGCTGCTGAGGCGTCAAAAAAGGCAATGGATGAGTCTGGACGGTTCCCAGGTCCCATAGTTACACCTATACTTCCTGCTGCTGTATTCTATGAGGCGGAAGATTATCATCAGGATTTTTATATAAAGAGTCCCAAAGAATATAAAGAGGATCGAAAAATTTCCGGAAGGGACGAATTCATAAAAAAATACTGGGGCGATGAGTATTATGATATTTATGATTAAATGATACAGAGAAGCAGGTTCCTTCTTTGCATACCCGGAAGCTGACATGATAGGACAAATGGGTCTTGCCAGATCAAAGGATATGAAAAACCTTGTTACTTATGGTATCATTGTTACAATAAGCTCAGTTCTGCTTGTAGTATTTATGTCTTTGTTTGGATAATAGGGGAGTGATATGTCATGCTGGAAAAGAGAATAAGAAGCTTCATGGAGACTCAGAAGGGCAATATAGCTGTCGTGATTAAAAATCTTAAGACACGTGAAGAGATTAAGATAAATGAAAAGCAGGTCTTTCCATCTGCCAGCACCATCAAGCTTGCGATAATGTCTGAGCTGTTGAATAAGGTGAATGAAGGAATTATTAAGCTTGATGATTCTATTGAATTGACAGAAGCCATGAAAACCGGAGGAGACGGAGTGCTAAAGGAATTAAACATCGGGCATAAATTCACTCTGGAAGAAATAATGATACTGATGATTATCGTAAGCGACAATACGGCTACCAATATACTAATTGATTTACTCGGTATGAATAATATAAATGCAGCAATAGAAACACTTGGACTTAAGAATACCAGGCTCCAGCGAAAAATGATGGATTCACAGGCTGCAAGGGAAGGCAAGGAGAACCTGATAACTGCCGAGGATTTGGCATATTTACTGGAGTTGATATATACCGGCCGGAATATCAATAACAAATACAGTGATATGATGGTGAATATCATGAAAAGGCAGCAAGTAAAAGGGAGACTTGACCTATATCTGCCCGATGATATTGTAGTAGCCCACAAGACGGGGGATTTGGATTGTCTTGAACATGATGCCGGTATTGTGTATCTGCCGAAGAACCATTATATTATCTGCGTACTGACAAATGAAACAACGACAAATAAGGATGGGCGTGAAATAATAGGAAAGATATCCAAGCTAGCATATGACGAATATACAGGTAAATAATGCTGTAAAAAACGAAATGTAACTGATAGTAAAAACTTTTCACAGTATGAACTATTAAATCTGAATGTAATTATACAAACAAACAGCAGAATGGTTGGAGAATAACGGCTATGAAATGGCAGGAATTACTCATCAGGTATACCATAGGGGTCCTTGAAATGAGGAAAAGGAAGAAAATTATTTGATTGAAATACAAATACCTGCCAACAAGATATAGAGGAACAATGGATAATATGATACTAAAAGGGAAGGGATATCATTTGCGATATCCCTTCCCTTTTAGTATCATCAGTGAAATATATAATTGCTTTTAATTGAGTAAAGGGGTTAAAATTAATACATGATGACAAAGAGTAATGATATAAAGGAGACTTTTATATGAAAATAGCAAATATGCTGAAAAGCATAATAACCAGTCTGTATGAAAGCCTTAAACGTTTTCCTGCTGCTATAGTGCTGTCTGCATCAGCGGTAATCCTTCTGATGGTGCTAAACCACAACAACCAATACTTTACCGGTGATACCGAAGAACTTATAGTGCGCATTGTAATGACACTTGCATTGGGAATACCTCTTACACTTTGCACAAGGCTTATTTTTGAGAGAAAAGGCGATATGGGACTTTTCCGCCAGATAGTCGTATACCTTGCAGAAGCTTTGGGCCTTGCCCTATATTTCACTTTCTTCCTTAAAGATATGAGCATGGCATCCGTCACCAGATATATAGGCATAAATCTTTCACTATACTTAGCCTTTGTCTTTATTCCATATTTTTATGGGAGAGACGACTTTGAATTATATGTGATAAAGCTTCTGACTAGGTTTTTTGTAACTGTAATTTATTCTGTAGTCTTGTTCCTGGGGATGGTCGCAATTTTGTTTACCATAGATAAACTGCTGGAAATAAGGGTTGATGAGAAGCTTTACCTTGACATGTGGCTCGGAGTTGTGGGTATTTTTGCAGTAAGCTTCTTTTTAGCAGGAGTTCCCTCATATAAAGAACAGTTTGAGCTTCATGACTATCCGAAATTACTGAAGGTACTGCTGCTATATATAGTGATGCCGATTGTTTCGGTGTACACAGCTATTCTTTATGCTTATTTCGCTAAGATTATAATAACATTGCAGTGGCCGGTGGGGTTGGTTGCTCACCTGGTTTTGTGGTATTCGGTGATATGTGCTGTAATAATATTTTTAATCTCACCTTTGAGAGAAGATAACAAGTGGACTCGGACTTTTATCTTTCTGCTGCCTAAATTGATCCTTCCTTTGATTATCATGATGTTTTTCTCCATAGGAATAAGAGTAAAAGCTTATGGAATAACCGAGAACAGATATTATGTGATTGCACTGGGGCTTTGGGCTCTGGGGGTGATGATCTATTCAAACCGGAAAGGTGAGAGGAAGAATATCATACTGCTGGTATCTCTTTCGCTGATTGCCTTTCTGTCTGTAGTAGGACCCTGGAGCAGCTATCCCATATCCAGATTCAGTCAGAATCAAAGGCTTGAAGGTATTCTTATGAGAAATGGCATGCTCAGTGGAGGTTCTATTGTCAAGACAGACAAGGCGGTTTCAAAAGTCGATAAGAAGGAGATCAGCCAGATTCTAGGTTACTTCTCTAATAACCATACCCTTGATGCCGTAAAGTATCTCCCCGAGGGGTTCAAAATGAGCCAGATGGACGATGTGTTTGGCTTTCCTAATGCGGAATACAGCAGTGACAACAACAGACACTACTTTTCATACAACTCGGATATGAGGAATAATCCTGTTGATATTGAAGGGTACAGCTATATGCTCCCAATGGATAACCACAGGGCATCATGGAAAATCTCCGATTATGATATTGAGATCAAATATGATGATAATACCCAGGAAATAAAAATAAGCACAAGTGGCAGACAAATATATAACAAATCACTGCAGGGTTTTGTTGAGCAGTTACATCGGAAACACATTGAGGATAGGAAGACCGATGCCGCCACTGATGAGATGACGCTTATTGATGAGAAAGAGAATATCAGGGTAAAACTCATATTTAATCACATCAACGGGTTTGAGGACTTTGAAGGCATAAAAGTAAATTCAATGGAGTTTTTCCTTTTGATTCATTTAAAATGACCCTGATGAAAATACGAAAGCCTGATGAAATACAGAATGATAATAGGAAATTCGGAGGATAAACAAATGTTAATGATTAAAGACAGGTTGCTGTTAATTCTTGCTTTACTGCTGGTAGTAATGATTGCTTTTAATCCAATTACGGTTCTTTGCGAGGGAGAAGCACAAGAACCCGGCTCCGAAGCTATGACTGAAGCACAGGGTGAAGAGATATATGACGAAGGTGCATATGAAGACGAAATAATTGAAGGATTTGACGAAGAGCTGTATATAGATGAGGGAACAGAAGAAGCTGATGAAATTGCGGAGATCGCAGAACCTTATTCCAGAGCTAAAGTAATAAAGGTTATAGGGGAAGAAGATCGCAGCTTCGGAGGAGCTGATATAGGTATCAGCGCACCTACGCAGATTGTCGAGGTAAAGATTGTGAAAGGTCCACATAAAGGAGAGACAGTACGTTCAGATTATTCATTAAGCTATAATTTCAACAGTGAATACAAGATGAGCCAGCTCAAGGAAGGGGATGAGGTCCTTCTTTATATAGAAGAAAATGATGATGGGACTATCGCTACTGCTTATGTGGCTGAATTTGCAAGAGACAGGTATCTGCTTTATCTGGTCATAGCCTTTGCGGTTGCTTTGGTGGTGATAGGCAGGGCAAAAGGGCTTAAAGCTGTTATTTCTCTAATTCTGACAGCTATAGCAGTAGTAAAGATATTGATTCCGGCAATACTTGCAGGCAAGAATCCGGTAATTACTTCTGTTATTGTCTGCGCCAGCATCATAGGTTTTACCATGCTGATTATCAGCGGACCCAATAAAAAGACCTTGTCAGCAATTATAGGCACTGTAGGAGGGGTTATCATTGCGGGTATCATAGCAATTATTGTGGGCTCATTAGCAAGGCTTACAGGCTTGGGCAGCGATGAATCCCAGATGCTTATGTATATACCTCAGAATATACACTTTGATTTCAGAGGACTGTTGTTTGCAGGAATACTTATAGGAACCATGGGTGCAAATATGGATGTGGGAATGTCCATTGCATCTGCAATGCATGAAGTAAAAGCACATAATCCCCGGATAACTACAGTGGATCTGATGAAGGCAGGTATGAATGTAGGACGTGATGTAATGGCGACTATGTCCAATACATTGATATTGGCATATGCCGGCAGCTCGCTTCCGCTGATGCTTTTATTGATGGCCTACAATACACCATTTTCACACATAATAAACTGGGATATAATTGCGTCGGAAGTTGTGAGAGCAATTGCCGGAAGCATGGGCCTGGTATTTACCATACCGGTCACGGCTTTTGTGGCGGCTCAAATTGAAGAAAGATTAGGTAAGGATCAGGATAAAGCGAGGAGCGATGAACATGTGTGATTATAAAGGGCAGTATCCGGTATATGAGATATCGGCTTCAAAAATAAAAAGCAATGCTGTGCAGATATACCAGCTGTGCAAATCCAACGGCATTGAACCCATAGGGGTTGTTAAGGGCTTCAGTGCAATACCTCAGGTGGCAGAACTATTCTTGGAAGCGGGGTTTAA
>JAWLHF010000107.1:0-10244 GCA_041690515.1 Clostridiaceae bacterium
GATGTTTTCTGGACAATTACATTTTACAGTGAGATTTGTATGACGGGAAGAGGTTTTTGCCTCTTCCCATTATTTTGCCAATTAAAATTATACTCTAAGGAAAAGATCTCTGTCTCATTGAAACCCTCGTTAAGTTCTTGTTATAAAAAACATACAAAAGCTTTACAAGAGCATCAGCTCGTGTAAAGCTAGAATTCCTGCAGCAAACTATATATGTACGCCACGAGGCTCCTCGGCTTGAAGACAAGTCTTTAGGAAATACAATATACTCCCTGTAACTGCAAAACTCTAAACCTATTGCAAAGTATAAGTGCCCTTTATTAACAGGAAAGACTTGTCGGCAAGAGCTTTCATCCCTCTTCCGTCACCCCTTGCGGCTATAAGCATGTGATTATTGATTACTGCATCTCCGGTATTCAGGTCCTTTGCCGATGTGATATCGGAAAGTCCTCCATTGGTTCCTGATATTGCTGAGAACTTACCGGATCTTGGAATTATCTCCGCACCCTCACCTGCTATGAGTATCCTATTCTTCTGCATCTCAACAACCTCGAATTTGCCTGACCCTCCTGCTGCGCCATTGGCAATATCCTGCTTCAGCTTTGCTATCTCTTGATCTCTCTGCTCCAAGGCAGCTTTAAGATCTGTGATTTCCTGACTCTGCATCGCATTTTCCTTTTTTAGCGCTTCTATCAAACCATCAATATAATACTTGATCTGCTCCGCTTTCTGCTCTACATAGCTCTGAGTCACTATAGGATCCTGCTCAGAACCCGGAGTCACTCCATCTGCAGCACCATAAACAAATGCCGATAACGCCATGATAACTGCAATAAATACTACAATTCCTGTTTTGCGACGCTTACCCTTTACCATTCCAACTCTCCTCTTCAATAAGATACATTAATATGCAAGATTTTCTTTTGCTGTATATATTTCGCCAAATATCACAAAACTCCTGTATATGTTACAGATTTGTAAAATAAACAGGCAATTTATAAGAACCCCACCCATACAGAAGCGGATACATCTTTCATCTGGTTATAATATAATAATAGTATGAATTTTCAGGAGGTGCGAATTATGAAGATCTACACCAAGACCGGAGACAAGGGTACTACCTCAGATGTACTGGGTCAAAGGGTTTCAAAGGGAGATATGAAAATAGAGCTCCAAGGCTCTATAGACGAGATAAATGCCGGTATAGGATATCTGAGAGCATTGCTTAAGAACATTGATTGCCATGAGTCAGCTATAAATGTGGACGGCAATCTCAGGGATGTGCAATATGCCTTATTCAGAATTGGAGGCGACGTATCCTCGGATTTCAGCCGTAATTATATAAAGGAGCAGGACATAGAATATCTGGAGCATAGCATAGATATTATTACAAATACCGTAGGCCCCTTGGAGAACTTCATCTATTACAGCGGCAGCGAAGCAGCCTCCTACTGCCATGTGGTAAGAAGCGTCACCAGAAGAGCGGAAAGGGTATTTGTCAGACATATGGAGGACAAGGAGTACAATACAGACTATCAATATATAAACAGACTTTCCGACTACCTGTTCTCCCTTGCCAGATATGTGAATTTCCTTTCAAAAGAATCGGAGGAGATTATGAAGTTGAGATAAAGCAAATACCCGGCGCAAGGAAAATAAGAGTCAGGCATGTCAGATATACAGTTATCTATCCTCCATGCCTGACCTTTGATTCACTTAGCTGTAGTTTACTATTCCAAGCATTTCATTTTCCTTTTCCTCTATGAATTGATTTGTATAGAGCCTGTAATAGTAGCCCTTTTTATTCATAAGCTTATTGTGATTACCTGCTTCAATTATTTTTCCGTCGTTTATGACCAGTATCCTGTCCGCAGCTCTTATGGTTGACAACCTGTGGGCTATTATGAAGCTTGTTCTTCCCTTCAAGACCTTCTGAATCGCATCCTGTATGATTTTCTCCGTTTCTGTGTCAACAGAAGAAGTTGCTTCATCAAGGACAAAAATCTTCGGGTCGGCAAGAACTGCCCTAGCAAAGGATATAAGCTGCTTTTCTCCTGTGGAAAGCCTGCTTCCCCCTTCTCCGACTTCAGTGTCATAGCCCTTTTCCAGCTTTATTATGAAATCATGAGCGTTTACCAGTTTTGCAGCCTGTATTATATCCTCTTGATTTGCCTCAAGCTTACCATACCTTATATTATCCTTTACTGTACCGCTGAAAAGATGCGGGACCTGCAGCACATATCCAAGGTTGGACTGCAGCCACAGCTGAGATCTTTCTTTATAATTGACCCCGTCTATCAGTATTTCCCCTTTAACCGGCTCATAAAACCTGCAGAGAAGATTCACTATGGTACTTTTACCGGAACCCGTCTCTCCTACCAGAGCTATGCTCTCTCCAGCCTTGATATCCAGATTGAAGTCCTCCAGCACCTTCTCCCCATCCTTATAGTAGAAGGCAACCTCTTTAAATCTGATATTTCCCTTTATCTGCTGCCAGTTGTCCTTTTGTGGGTCGAATACGTCTCCGTACTTTGCCGTTACCTCCACTGTGTCTGTTATCTCAAGCTCAGTGTCTATAAGGGACATTACTCTTTCAGCAGATGCCTGTGCAGACTGCAGCTCGCTGAATATCCTTGCCAGCTCCCTCACAGGCTCAAAAAACTGAATAGTATATGAAATGAATAGTACCAGGGTACCATAGCTTATGCTCTGAAGCATTACTCCTTTACCGCCATACCACAGTGCAAGTCCGGTCCCGATACTTCCTAGGGTCATTACCACAGGAAGGTAGACGGAGGAATACATGGCTGATTGTACTGAAGCTTTGTACATATCCAAGGTCAGCTCTTTGAATTCCTTTAGATTTTCCTCTTCCCTCACCAGTACCTTTGTGGTTTTGGCTCCGGATATCCCTTCATTAAAGGCGCCGGTTATCCGTGAGTTCAGTTTTCTTACCCTTCTCTGAGCCTTAAGTATCTTTTGCTGAAAGTACATGCTTACAATCGCAAGCAACGGCACAACGGACAAGCTTATCAACGCCAGCCTTAGGTTCGTAAAGCACATTACCACAGCTATACCTGTCATCATTGTGAAACCCCAGACCAGGTCCACCAAGCCCCAGGCTATAGTATCCCCCAGCCTTTGCACATCCGATGTCATTCTGGCCATCATCCAGCCCACAGGGGTCTTATCATAGTACGAGAAGGAAAGCTTCTGCAGCTTGTCAAAACCTTGATGCCTGATGTCGTACACCATACCCGTTTCTATCCTTCCGGCATTTATCACCAGCTGCTTGACATTAAAGGCTTGAAGCACTGTAAGCGCTAAATACACAGCACCAAAAAACCACATGCCTTTCAAGGTGCCATTCAATACAAAATTGTCAATTGCATATTTAGTCATCAATGGGAATATTACATCTATGCCGCCTACTCCCACCATAACGGCACATAGTCTGATCGCGTATTTTTTATAGGGCTTGACAAAGGAAAGCAGCTTCAGCCATAATGCAAAGTCAAGCCGTTTGTTATAATCCTGTTCCTGATTGGTTGTCATATCGTCATCTCCTTTTTCCGGTCTGTAGGTATACAACAGCCTACTATTCTGCTGCACAAATCACCAGATTTTCCTCCTTAGGCTGCTGTATCTCCCATATTCTCCTGTAAAGTCCGGCCTTTTCAATCAGCTCTTCATGTTTACCCATCTGAGTGATACGGCCTTCCTCAATTACCAATATCAAATCCGCCTCCGACAAGGTGTTTATCCTATGGGATATTATAAAGGTGGTTACATCCCTTCTCCTTTTACGAAGGGCTTTTCTGATAGCAGCATCCGTCTCAGTATCAACGGCACTGAGAGAGTCATCAAAAATCAATATCGGACAATCCTTTATCAAAGCCCTTGCAATTGCCACCCTCTGCTTTTGACCTCCGGATAAGGTGACCCCTCTTTCTCCAACCATTGTGTCATAACCTTTTTCAAAGCTTGTAATGACATCATGTACCGCTGCTATCTTTGCAGATTGGTACAGTTTATCCTCATCAGCAGATATTTCAGCCATATAGAGATTTTCTTTTATAGTCTTTGAATACAGGAATGGCTCCTGAAGGACAATCCCAATCTTTTCCCTGATCCACCTTTTATCAATATCCTTAAGCTCTATGCCGTCTATTTTGATGGAACCTTTATCATATTCGTAAAGCCGATGCAGCAGGTGCATCAGAGAAGATTTACCGGAGCCTGTAGGGCCTAGTATAGCTATGGTCTGCCCTTTTTTTACATTAAAGCTGATATTCTTAAGCACCGTTTTTCCATCTTCATATTGGAAATGCATATTCTCAAAGGTTATATTTCCGTTTATCTCAGGTTTCAAGCCTTCCTCCGTCACATCGAGAGGCTGGTCAAGAATTTCCTTTATCCTTCCCATGGCAACGGTGGTCTTTCCCATATCAGTAAGTATCCTGCCCATCTGCCTTATCGGCCAGAGCAGCATACCTTCATAGGTTGTGAATACCACCAAAGTCCCCAGGGTCATATTACCCGACACCGTCCAATATACTCCAAACATCAGAACTATAGCCATTTGCACCATTGTCAGCAAATCCGAAAAAGACCAGTACCATGCAAACAAATCTATCAGATGTGATACCTTGGTGCGAAAATCTGTATTTCTTGCATCAAATTTCTCCCTTTCATAAGCCTGCCTGCCAAAAGCCCTTACCACCCGGACCCCCGTCAGGTTTTCCTGGAGAACTGCGGACAGCTTTCCTTCAGACTCATCACACTTGAGAAATGCAGCCTGTATTTTCATAAAGTAGAGAGTAGAAAACAGGAATATCACCGGTACTAATGCCATAGCCAGAAGAGTCATACCCACATTCAGTGAGAGCATGACACCTACAGCCATCAACAGCATGAATACAGCCCTTCCTATCTCCACCAGCTGCATGGATAAGAATTTCCTCACTGTATCCACGTCAGAAGTACATCTCTGTATCAAATCACCAGTCTCCGCTTTTACATAATAGTCATACTTGACGTTTTGCAGCCTGTCATAAAGAGAATCCTTCATGTTCTGTGCTATAGACTCAGCGGCAGTTGCCGACCATTTTCCTTTATAATAGGTAAATATTCCGTTTCCTACGGCCAGCAATATAATGCTGATACTGCAGATCCAGATGTTTTGCCTCAAAGCCTCCTGCCCCCCCAGATACTCAGCCGCATTTAGCAGCCAGGGAGGCGCTTCCATAACAATACCCCCGATAACCGAATCTATTGTATATCTGATGACCAGAGGTGAAGCAAAAGAGAACAATGTTGCAATTCCGATACTGATAATGGACGCAAGATAGAGAACCCTGTTTCCCTTCATAAAAGTCCAAAGAAGCTTTAAATTTTTCATGTCGTAACCCCACTTTCAAACAAATAATAAACAATCCATTTTTCCACAATGAAAAAGCCGCAGATATAATCACTATCTGCAGCCCTGTTGGAATAACAAGGAAAACCAAAAAGGCCACAGGTAGTATACATACCTATGGCCATCAATTGCGGAACACATTGGACAGATCTACATATAATCCACCACTGCGGCTATAGGTCGTTCAAAAAATACACTTTCATTGCTGATAGAAATAAAAATATTCTTTTTCATATTTACGACCTCCTTCCGCGTTTATTTCTCTATGATTATATTACACCCCCAGGAACAATACAACTACATTGACACAATTGTAACATAAATGAAATACTTTCCATAAATCTCATCGGATCCTATTTACTCAAAACCGAATCAATTATATCAACTACCCTGTCGATATATTCAGCTTCTATGTTCAACGGCGGCAGGAGCCTTACCACATCAGCACCGGCACCAACAAGCAGCAGTCCTTTATCAATGCATTGGTCAATAAACTCCTTAGTGCTTACAGACAATTGCATACCAATAAGCAATCCCATTCCTCTTATATCCTTTATCTCAGAATGCCTCTCCTTTAGCTTATAAAGCTTATCCGCAAAATACTTACTCATACTTTCAACATTTGCCAGTACTCCATTGTCCAAAAGCTCCTCAAGAATCGCCAGGGCTACGGAGCAGGCCAGAGGATTACCTCCAAAGGTAGAGCCATGGTCTCCGAAGGTTATGCTTTCAGCCACCTTTTTAGATGCAATGACCGCACCGATGGGGAATCCTCCACCCAAGCCTTTTGCAAGGCATACCATGTCAGGCACTACCCCGAACTTTTCAAAGGCAAAGAGGCTTCCAAGCCTTCCTATCCCGCACTGTACCTCATCAAATATAAGTAGGGCATCATGTTTATCACAGAGATTTTTGGCTTCCTCCAAAAACGCCTTTTGAGCTTCGACTATGCCTCCCTCTCCTTGTATCGGCTCCACAATAACCGCACATACATAAAAGTTCATTTCCTCCTTCAGCTTTTCGATATTATTGAACTCAATGCCCTTGACCCCCGGTATCAGCGGTGCGAAATCCTTCTGGTACTTCTCCTGTCCTGTTATCGAGAGCGCTCCCAAAGTCCTGCCATGGAAGGAATTATTCATATGTATAATCTTGTGCTTCAACGGCCCCCCCTTCAACTTGCCGTATTTACGTGCAAATTTTATAGCAGCTTCCACCGCTTCAGTACCGCTGTTGCAGAAAAATGCTCCTTCAAGTCCGCTTAACTCACATAATTTTTCTGCCAGCTCCATCTGCTTTTCATTCCAATACAGGTTCGAAACATGCATAAGCTTGCCGCTCTGCTGCTGAATCGCCTTTACTATGGAAAGGTGACAATGGCCAAGACAGTTCACCGCTACACCGGACACAAAGTCCAGATACTCTTTCCCATTATTGTCATATAGCAGGCAGCCTTTCCCTTCAGCTGCAGTAACGTTAAAACGTGCATAGGTGTTCAATATATTTTTCTCAGACATGATTTTCTCCTCCTTTTATTATAGTACCTGCAGCTTTGCCCATAAAAAGCTCACTTAGTGCGTGAGCCTTATGACCGCCTACAATGCACACTGACTTAACTCCCTTTTCAACCGCATCTATGCAGCATTTCATTTTTGGTATCATTCCTCCGTATATGGTACCGTTATTTATAAGCTCCTCAATTTCCGATGATGTAATTGTATCTATAAGACTGCCTCTGTCATTTATATCCCAATACAGCCCATCTACATCAGACATATACACAAGACTGTCCGCAGCAAGGGATATGCCTATAGCCGCTGCTGCATAATCCCCATTGATGTTGTAAGCATTTCCTTCCACGTCGCCCCCCACGGGGGAGATAACAGGTACATATCCCATATCCGTCAGATCACCCAGGAGAGTACTGTTGACAGTTTTTACTTCGCCGACAAGTCCTATATCGATTTTCTCTCCCTTGTCATCAACATACAGCTTTTCTGCCTCTATAAGCCTTCCATCCCTTCCGCTTATGCCTATTGCTTTGATTCCTTTACTTACAAGCTTCGAAGCAAGGTTCTTATTTACTCTTCCGGACAACACCATTTCCACCACTTCCATTGTGGAAGACCCCGTAACCCTTAGTCCTTTTATAAACTCATCCTTTATATTAAGCCTCCTGAGCATCCTGTTAATATCCGGACCGCCGCCGTGTACGACCACTACCTTTGCACCGGCCCTCTGCAGTACTGCTATTTCTTCTGAAAAGGCATCAGTGGCCTCTATGTCATTTGCAATGCTTCCTCCGTATTTTATTACCACAGTTTTTCCTTTTAATGAATCACAGAACATTATGACCTCCTCCTCCAACACTTAATTGTACTTATTATACATACATTTGTATGTTTATGCAATAATTTTTATGCATTTTTATAATTTTTATTGCATAATTAATCATGCTTCTGTATAATATCTTAATAATAAATATTTTAGAGGTGATTTGAATGGTAAAGGTAGGCATAGTAGGTTCAACAGGATACGCAGGCTATCAGCTTTCAACTATATTGTCCCGGCATGGGAATGTATCTATCATTTTCTTGTCTTCTCATAATTATTCCGACTTAAAGTTAAGTGATGTCTATGGTAATCTTAGAGGATTCATAGACAAAACATGCATAGATATGCAATCCGTCGAAGATAAGCTTACAGATATTGATGTACTATTTCTGGCACTTCCTCATGGTCAATCTTTTGAACTTGTCGAAAAAGCACTCGCAGCAGGAGTAAAAGTCATTGACCTGGGTGCCGACTATAGGCTTCAGGACTGCAAGGAATATGAAAAATGGTATGGCGTAGAGCATACGCTCAGCGGATGCCTGGAAAATGCAGTATACGGACTGCCCGAGCTGAACAGGGAAAAGATATCAGGCTCAAGTCTTATAGCAAACCCGGGTTGTTATCCGACGGCAAGCATCCTGGCTCTTGCTCCCCTGCTTCATTATGGCATTATAGACAGTAAATCGCTTATCATCGACGCAAAGTCCGGTGTGTCGGGAGCGGGCAGAAGTGCAAACACCGCGTCGCTGTTCTGCGAATGCGGCGAGTCTGTAAAGGCATACAACATAGGCACACACAGGCATACACCGGAGATTGAGCAGCAGCTTTCCCATGTGGCAGGAGAAAAGCTCGTGCTTAGCTTCACACCTCATCTGGTGCCCATGACCCGCGGGATATTGGCAACCTGCTACGGCAGTTTGAAAAAAGATGTTTCACAAAAAGAATTGTACGACATGTACCAAAGCTACTATAAAAATGAGAATTTTATCAGAATATTAGATACTCTGCCGGAGACAAGGTACGTGAAAGGCTCCAACATCTGTGATATTGCCGTAAGAGTAGATAAGCGTACAAACAGGGTTATTGCCGTAAGTGCCATAGACAACCTCATAAAAGGAGCTGCAGGCCAAGCAGTACAGAACATGAACATACTTTTCGGCTTCTATGAGCATGCAGGTTTGGATATGATACCTGGGGCTTTTTAATATAACTGATATCTTGCATTCAAGTGATAAAGACTCACATCATCTGTTTGGTGCATCACCTGTCCGATAAGTGATATACCTTATGGGTCACTAATATTATAAGGGGGATTAGCAATGAAGATAATAAAAGACAAGCTGATTACAGATGTACCGTTTTTTAAGGCCGGAGGCGTGTCCTGCGGAATAAAGAAAAACGGCAATAAGGATCTGTGTGTGATTTTCAGTGAAAAACCGGCGGTTGCAGTTGCTGCTTTTACAACAAACAAAGTAAAAGCAGCACCTGTACTTCTTAATATGGATCATATCAAGTCAAAAACCACCCGGGCAGTTGTAGTAAACAGCGGCAATGCAAATGCCTGCACAGGGAAGCAAGGACAGGCGGATGCAAAGGTAATGGCGGAACTTACAGCTTCACTGTTGGGCATTTCAGCCGAATCAGTACTTGTTGCCTCCACAGGAGTTATCGGTGTTCACCTTCCTATGAAATGTGTCGAGTCAGGAATAAAGCAAGCCTGCGAAATCCTTTCCTATGACGGTGGTATAGATGCTGTTCAGGCTATAATGACTACAGATACATATGCAAAATCAGTCACAGTTGAGATTGAACTGGATGGAAGGAAAGTGCTGCTCAGCGGCATGGCAAAGGGTTCCGGCATGATACATCCCAATATGGCTACAATGCTGGGCTTCCTGGTCACAGATGCGGATATTTCGAAGACTATGCTTCAGGTGGCCTTAACGGGCAGTGTCCAGAAGACCTACAACATGATATCAGTGGATGGGGATACAAGTACCAATGACATGGTAATAATGCTTGCCAACGGAACAGCAGGAAATAAACCTATCGAGAGCAAGGATGAGAGCTTTGACATATTCATGAATGCCCTTGACCTTCTCAACACCGAGCTGGCAAAGTTGATTGCCCGTGATGGGGAAGGTGCCACAAAGCTCATTGAGTGCACAGTATCAGATGCCAAATCCAAATCCGATGCCGCCATCCTCGCAAAAGCCATCATAAGCTCAAGCCTGGTAAAAGCCGCTTTCTTCGGCAATGATGCCAATTGGGGCAGGATAATGTGCGCACTTGGCTATTCCGGCGGTGATTTTTCTCCCGATAAAGCCGACATATATTTTGAAAGTGCAGCAGGTTCCATACAGCTGGTTTCCAATGGTGAACCCCTGACCTTCTGTGAAGATACCGCCTCTGCTATAATGGCACAGGAATATGTGAAAATTATTGCGGACTTAAAGGAAGGCAGCTTCTCTGCCACAGCCTGGGGCTGCGA
>JAWLHF010000108.1:0-10176 GCA_041690515.1 Clostridiaceae bacterium
TTTAAGCTCAGCGCCTATCTTCTTCGTATATAGCTCGACCCCTTCTGCACCGCCGCCAAAGGCTGCTACTCCGTATGGCCTTCCGATAAGCACTGCGTCAGCACCGAGAGCAAGCATCTTCATTACATCTATACCGGTCCTTATGCCGCCATCAACGAATATTTTGATCTTTCCTCTGACTGCCTTTGATATCTCCGGCAGTACCTCCACTGTTGCGGGAGTATGGTCGAATACCCTTCCTCCATGGTTGGATACAATTATCCCATATGCACCTGCCTCAACACACTTCTCAGCTCCTGCTGCAGTCATGATGCCTTTTACTATGAAAGGCAGCTTTGTACTGGAAACTATCTCCCTTATCTCATCAACAGACTTGGGGCTTACAGGCTTTCCAGCGGCGGCAAGTACAGCAAGCCCTGCTGCGTCAATATCCATTGCAACCGCCAATACACCGTTATCCTCGGCTTTTTTAGCCTTGGCAATGACTTCTTCCTTCTTCCAAGGCTTTATAGTTGGTATTCCCCAGCCATCAACCCTTGTTATCGCCTTTATGGGAAGATCATAATTCTCATCCTTCACTCCATCACCGGTAAAACCTGCAGTGCCTGCATTCTTACAGCCGGCTACAATAGCATAGCTATACTCTTCATCATCCATTGATGCTCCGTACTGTAGATGCAGACCGCCAATTGGAGCTGCAAATACCGGAAAATTAAAGCGCTTACCAAAAAGCTCCACAGAGGTATCCACTTCTTTGAACTCATAAATCGTATCCATATTCAGCTTGATCTCATTCAGCTTTTCATAATTTCTGATAAAGCTGCTGCCGCTTCCTTTACCGCCCATACCGGGAATCTCACCGCGGCACACTAATCCGTTGCACTCACGGCATATCCTGCATTTAGCTCCTATCAATGTCTTCGCTTTTTCCAATACTTCTTTGTATTCCATATTATACCTCCTGCACATTATTTATATATATTGCATATTTGCCGCTGCATAATGTAAGTCGGACAGTCATAACCGTCTGCATTTTATCCATGGCTATACGTCTATTGAAGGCTGATTAGTAATACTTGTCGATATATTGATCTTCATCGGTAAGCCGTTCAAAGTAAGCCAGTTCACTGCCGTCGATATCATAAAAAAATCCGTTTATATAACATTTTCCAAACTCATAATCGATTTCTTTGTACAGCTTTTCAAGAAAGCTCTCAAGCTCTTTATCGGAAATCCGATCCCATATTCTCTCATACAAGTCCAAGTGTGTGTAAATATTACATTCCACAATATTGTCATTACCGTTAAGAGCAAAGGTGAAATGCATGCCGTTGAAATAGCTGCAATAACTTTTATTAAAGCCATCCTCAAGCTTGCTTATTGTGTTGTGATTTCTGTATGAAGCTTTCTCAATATCTCCTTCAGGTGTGCTTATGAAGGAAAATAACTTTTTTGAGCTGGATATGTCCACGATATAACCTTTAACCTTGGCAGTATCATATTCTGAGTATATCCGCCAGTGTATCTCATCAATCATATCGATTATATCAGAGTCTTTCATCCTGTTCCATGAGTTCGCATCATTGCTTAGGTCAACCTCTATCTTAACCCTTATCTCATCCTCATTACCGGAAAGTATGACCCAATAATTGACACCATCATACCCTCCATATTCATTATTTATTATGTCCTGCAGCTCTATCAGGCTGATAGCTTTTGAGGCTCCCATTCCCTTTTTTAGCTGCAATATCTTTTCTTCAAGCTCTGCTATGCTCTTGTCCTTAGCAGCAAGCTCTGCTTTCATGCTCTCCAACGAAGGATCCGGCTTATCGCTTATTAATATTTTCTGCTCATTCTGATCCCAATCTATGTTTTTGTTGAACAACATAGCCATAGCCCTTACAGAAAGATAATTATATCCATCTACCGAAACCGGTTTTATACCCAGACTGACTTCCTTCCCGTTATATTCAATTTTGGCATTGGACTCAACAGCCTGTATAATTTCTGCAACATCATCTGCAAAGGTAAAAACAATAAGGCAGGACAAAAAAACAGCAGTCCATATGGTCATACGTCTGAAACCGCTCAAGACACAGCCCCCCTTGTCATCCTTTTAACTAAAGTATACCAGTACAGCCATTAATATTCAACTTGTGACAACAAGAGAAAAGGAAGGCTGTGCCTTCCTCAATGCTATTTAATCACCTCAAGGTTCGGATTGTCACATGCCTTCCTTCCTGTCTTTGCTATATGGCGCCACTCTCCGTCGATTTCAACCCTGACAATATCTGCGGTGTAATCATTGTTGGTGCCGTTCTCCCTGCTGTTATCCAGAAGTGAAGAGCCTATGCCGTATATATCAACTGGTACTCCCAGCTGCTCAAACTGTTTGATACGCTCAATGTTGAAGCCTCCTGTGGCTACTATTCTCACATCTTCACACCATTTTTTTGCAAGCTCCATATATTCAGGTTCCAGCTTCCATTTCTTATATGCCTTATCCATGGCTTTCCTTATCTGCCATACAAGTCTAGGATTCACTCCGCAGTCCAGTGCCTTATCCCCTATAGGCTCAATGGATTCATCCCTCATATTTCCGGAAGTATCAGGCCTTACAGCATATAGCTTATATTTTTCAGCCTCCTCCAGTTTGCCCTGTTTATATAGCTCAAGGTACTTCGCAAACATTGCCTTCATTACCGTCAGTACTTCTTTGACACAATCATTGTGGTAGTCAATCAGTGCTATACGCATTACGTCTACAGGCATTATTCTGGCAAACTGCATCATTGTCTCGGCAGTGTCACCAAGAAAGCAGGCTATTGAAGCGTGAGCAATAGTTCCTCCGCCTTTTCCTCCCCACCAGCCTCCCTGGTCATCAGTAGACACCATAGCCCTGGAATTCTTGCTATGTTTCTGGTTGTATGCCTGAACTGCAAGGGAATAAGCATAGCCATGCATGGCTTGAAGCTTGTAGTGGGCAAATCTTGCCGGAAAGAACAATATATCCTTTCCCTTTGTGGCCACCAGTGTATTATATACATTTGTGGCAATTCTTGTCGTCTCGGTCAGCACCCCTAGAATTGGTGTCTCAAGTATCGCAAAATCCCTATATCTTCCTCTCACCTTCAGCACAGGATGAACCTCCATCGGATCTCCTTCGTACTTTGCAAAGGTACCGTCCTGTACTGCCTCTATTTCAAGGCTGTCGTATGTATTGACAAATCTCCCGTCATCGTCGAAATACCCTGTACACTCCTGAAGTATTGCAAGAGCTTCATCAACTCCTGCGACTACACTGAAAGGCTTTCTTCTTGTGAAGAACTGCATCTCTACTCTTATATCCCCATTTTTCACTTCCCGGCAGTCTATATCTCTTATATCGCTTTTCCCCTGAAAAGTATAATTCTCCTTGGATAACTCATTCAATATCCTAACCGTATTGGGAAAGTATGCATCTGAATACCAGCCCCGGCGCATTCTTTCCGGATCTATTCTGAATGTCTCCTTTTTCAGCCGTTCACCATTGAATATACTCATTTTCCAGCCTCCTTCGTTTCTTATGCGCAAATTTACTCAAAGTGCTTTTCTATCCAGTTTGGATTGTATTTAAACAGCTTGGACGGTCTATGGCCGGCATCTCTGGTATATTCACCGGTCTCCACAACCATATCCGATATCTTCCTCCTAAAATTTGCCTTCAGAAGCTCTTTTCCCAGTATTACTTCATACACCTGCTGCAGTTCGGTCAGTGTGAAGCTTTGCGGCATCAGGTTGAAAGCTATGTCCGTGTATTCTATTTTATTTCTCAGCCTTTCCACTGCGTATCCTATTATTTTCCCATGATCAAAGGCAATCCCTCTTGACTCGGTAATCTCCCGGCGCACCTTGACCACATTGCCGTCAAAAACCTTATCCACCTTAATTGCAGCAGTAAGCTCTTCATATTCGTTCCAAAGGGTAAGCCTGACTTGGTTCTGTATTTCGTATCCCTTCTCTGTGAGAAGCTTTTTTTGATGCTCTATATTGTATTTTACCTTGAACCATGCAGCTTCGTCAGCATCGTCACCAGCTTTGACGTCAAGTCTTCCGCTGTCAACAAGGGACAAATAGGAGCAGCCAATTACTCTGGTCCGCGGATCTCTTCCGACATCACCCCAGGTATATAATTGTTCCATATAGATATTGTCAATATTGGTCTCTTCCTTCAACTCCCTGGCGGCAGCCCTTTCCAGACTCTCATCCATATTTACAAAGCCTCCCGGAAGTGCCCAATATCCCAGGTACGGATGATCGCCCCTCTTTACCATAAGAATCTTCAATGCTTTTTCCGGCAGCTTCCTATAGCTTTCTTTCAGTTCGTTCATCACGGTAAAAACAAGCATATCCACTGTAACAGATGGTCTCTCATATTTTCCCGCATCATATTGGAACAGGAATTCTTTTTCTGTCAGACCCTGCCTATTCGTTAAAGCAGTCTTCTTCATATTCTGCTCCTTTCTTTAGGTGTCTGCTCAAACCTTTATGCAGCAATATCTTTATACTGTTATTATCATTCTGTTAATAACATTGTAGTACTATATATTTTTACCGTCAAGGCTGAATAATATTTAAGAAAACAAATCCCCCACTGGTTTATTCCAATGAGGGCTGTATTCTGCTTTTATTTATTGGAGCCGCAGCATTTCTTATATTTTTTCCCGCTGCCGCAGGGGCATGGCTCGTTCCTTCCCGGCTCTTTTGGCTTTATCACTGTGCCCGAAAGCCTCTGCTCCTTTGTTATCTCTTTTCTCTTTTCCTGTGTCAGTATGTTGTCCCACTGAGGCAGACTGTATAGCCATTCAGCTTTTGCTGCAAGCATGTTATAGTACAATTTCTCAAAGTCTATCTCCAGCTTTATATTGCTTGACTCTTCCAGTTCCTCTAATTTCAACGGATTAACAAGGCTGTCATTGATACCATCCAGAAAACCGGTGAAGAGCAGGATATCTGTCTCATACTTGTCTGCCAGCTCCTTCAGAGTCCCTTCTACAATTTCCTTCGGATCGGAAAGAAGTTTTTCATAAATACCTTCTTCCATTTCAAAATAGCCTTCCCAGAACTTCTTTTGTTCCTTTTCATCCTTTTCGCTATTATATGCCGTGCTTCTCCAGTTCTCAAATAAACTCATTCCATTACTCCCTTTTCACTGCTTTTTATTTTACTTACATTATTCCCAAAATATTGAAAATGTTTCTTCAGAATTTGTCGTTATATATTATATTACATCATAGAATAATTTGCAATTTTTTGTCTGCGGAGGAATCCCTATACCGTTGTAGTCACACTATTATCCAGCCTGCTAAGATGCCTGTAAAGCCTGCCGGATACGTTCATAAGCTCCAGACCGTGCCTGAACATGTCCCCCTTCCTTATAGTCCACATAACCTTTGCAGTAACCTTTTCATAATGCTCATCCTCCAGTTTGAGATCCAGCAGCATTACCGTGTCCTTTTCAAATATCTTTTCTGATACAATGCCAAGTCCTCCTACTGAAATATTGATAAGCATCAGCTCCAGAGGCTGCTCGTACTCCTCCGTCTCCCCGTCATGCATGCTCTTTCTGCAATATGCCTTGGAAAAATAATCAATCCTCTTATTTTTTCTCAGTTCACTCAGCTTAGTTTCTTCCATACCCCCGGTATTCACATTCTCATCTCCTCATACAGATGATTTTATATGACTTTTAAAATATTATACCACCGATGTGATAAATCGACATATTTTTTCTACAGAAGGTCATTTTTGTGCTTTAAATGGAGGCTGTATTGACTTTGAAGCATTAACGGCATAGTTATTTGGCCGGTTATCAGGAAATAATAAATACGTATTGAACCAGCTGATACTGTACAGACTTCAGCTGAATATATCCATTGAGGTATTTATAGGTGAAAATTGCTATTATTGGTGCAGGTGTAAGCGGACTCTCCTGTGCTCTTGAGCTGGAGAGAAACGGTGTAATCGCCGATATTTACGAAAGAGACCATACAACAGGCTGGGCTTGGAGTACAGTAGGCTTTTGGCCTGAAATACTTCTCCGGGACTATGGCGATGTCATACAATATCTGTGGAAAAATTACAAAATCAGCATAAAGCCCTTGCTTCAATGCAACAACATAATTATGAAATCAAAAAATCGCAAGGTAGAGATAAACGGAAATCTTGGCTATTCTATCACAAGGGGAAAGAATCCTGACTCTTTGGAAAACCAGATTTATTCTTTGATGCATCTAACCTCTGTCAAATTTGACAAGCCCGTTGACTATAAGCAACTCTCCCGTGAATATGACTGGGTAGTTGTTGCCAATGGAAATGATTCAATTGCTAGAGAACTGGGTGTATGGGAAGATAAAGTCCTCATTCGTATTACGGGAGGAACAGCTATTGGGAACTTCAGACCGGACTCATCCACCATATATTTCAACACAGACTATGCAGGAACCGGTTATGCAAGAGTCAGCCCCTACAATTCAACCCAGGCTTCTGTGGATCTATACGCCATAGGTTGTGAGGAATACGAGACAGACCGGATGTTTGCCAGATTTCTGGAATATGAAAACCTTAAGCACCTGGAGTTTTTATGCTTTGTTACCCCTAATCCTTTTTCCGCAGGCAAAGTAAGCAGGTATAAGCTTGGAAACATACTTCTGGCAGGACGGGCTGCCGGTTTGACGGAAAGGCTGCTGGGAGTAGGGGGAGTAGAAGCTGTTCAAAGCGGTATCTATGCAGCACAGTCTATTATAAAGGGACTTGATTATGAGCTGCATATGAAAAAGCTGGCCTCTTGGACAGAGAGCATTTCTGCTTATCGTGATATTGTAGATAAATTTGACAATGCTGATTTTGACAGACTTCTGGCAGCAGTCAGCAAGCCCGGCATCAAGCAGCTTATCTATAATACCAAGATTGATTTTGTTGAAAACCTGGGTAAAGTCATCAGCAAATTAGTCGATTGATTGTATATGACCTACGCTTATGCTACACTCTTAATAAAGTCTGGAGGTGGAATTATGAGCATAGCATATGAGACAGACAGGCTTATTCTGAAAATACTGGATGAAACCTATTCTTCCCATGTACTGGACTACTATGTCAGAAACAGGGATTTTCTCGAAGAATGGGAAATGAAGCGCCCTGAGGATTTTTATACATTGGAGGCTCAAACCGTACAGCTCAGAAATGATTATAGGGATTACGAAGAAAAGAGAGGATTGAGGCTGTGGATTCACAAGAAAAGTGATAAAATACCCGAAAGATTAATAGGCTGCATCGCTTTTAACAATATAGTCTGGGGAGCATTTCTGTCATGTTTCCTGGGGTATAAGCTTGATAAGGATGAGATCAATAAGGGTTACATCACTGAAGCCTTGGAAAAGGGCATAGAAATTATTTTTGATGAATATCAGCTGCATAGGATTGAAGCAAATATAATGCCCAGGAATGTAAAGTCATTGAGGGTAGCCGAAAAGCTGGGTTTCTGCAATGAAGGGATATCCCGCAATTATTTGTACATTAACGGCAATTGGGAGGATCATATACATATGGTACGTCTTAACGAAAGATTGGAAAAAAATAATTATTGACATTTCTCTTTAGTGTTAATATAATAATAAAAAAATAAATTTCCGACAATGATGGGAAGAGTAGCTTATGGTGTAAGCTGCAGCGAGCCGGGGATGGTGTAAGCCCGGTACTAAGCCTTAAGTGAAGAACAGCCCGGAGTCTCTAACCGAAATCCCAAAAGGAAAGTAGACTTAGACGGAGCCATACCGTTATAGAATGGGCAGTATCGATTTTGTTATGATATCCGTACTGGCAGAGTGGGTTGAAGCATATGCTTTCAGCCAATCAGGGTGGTACCGCGAATGACCTTTCGTCCCTTTTACAGGGATGAAGGGTTTTTTTATTTTATTTATAGGAGGAAAATGTTATGTCGACTATTTATTCTTTTGAAAACTACAGACCGATGCTTGGCATCAGAGAAACTGAGGTTGCAATCAAGATCATCAAGGACTTTTTTGAAGCACAGCTGGCAAAAAAGCTCAATCTTACCAGAGTATCCGCTCCACTATTTGTTCTCAGGGCTTCCGGCCTTAACGACAATCTCAACGGAGTAGAACGGCCTGTTACCTTTGATGCCCTTTCACTAAAGGAAACAGAGGTGGAAATTGTCCAATCCCTGGCAAAATGGAAGAGGATTGCACTGAAGAGATATGAGTTCTCTGCCGGAGAAGGCCTTTATACTGATATGAATGCCATCCGCAGGGATGAGGAGCTGGACTGTCTGCATTCCATATATGTGGACCAGTGGGATTGGGAGAAGATCATCCGTTATGAGGAGAGAACTCAGGAGACCCTTAAGGAAATAGTTAGAAGTATTTACAGTGTCTTTCTTGAGACGGAAGCTCATGTCTTCAAGATCTATCCCCAATTCAAACCGGTGCTTCCAAAGGAAATATCCTTTATCACCACACAGGAGCTTGAGGATATGTATCCTGACAGGACTCCAAAAGAGAGGGAAAACCTTATTGCCAAGGAAAGAGGAGCTGTGTTCATAATGCAGATAGGTGCTCCCCTGGAGTCTGGCATCAAGCATGACGGCAGAGCCCCTGACTATGATGATTGGAGCCTTAACGGAGATATAATATTCTGGTATCCTGTCCTCCAATGTGCTTTGGAGCTTTCCTCCATGGGCATACGTGTTGATGAAAAGGCACTTTTACATCAGCTGGAGGTCTCGGGCTGTGAAGAAAGAAAAGAGTTTCCCTTTCACAGCTCGCTGCTTAAAGGTGAACTCCCTTATACTGTAGGCGGAGGCATAGGACAGTCCAGAATATGCATGTATTTCCTAAGAAAAGCGCACATAGGAGAGGTTCAGTCCTCTATGTGGCCGGAGAACATGATCAGTGCCTGCCAGGAGCAAAATATAAAGCTGCTTTAAAAGCAGCTTTGAGAATAATGACAGAGTGCTATTACTAATGCAGCCATGTATAGCACAATATATGTATATAAAGCTTGGTGGTACTAAGCCGCTGCTTCTGTACTCTTCCTGAAGCTCTGGACCTGAGTGAGTATCATGCCTGCAAACATCAGTGCACAACCCAGATATCCTCTGGCTCCAAGATTTTCGCTCAGAAGCAGTGCTCCTCCAAGGGCTGCAAAAACTGACTCCATACTCAGAATTATTGCTGCGTGGGAAGGTTTTGCATTTTTCTGAGCTACGGCCTGCAGCGTATATGCTATACCTACAGAGCCTATGCCTCCATAGAGTATTGGTACCATTGCCTGCCCAATTGCCGGTATTGAAATATCTTCAAAAACAAATGCCACCACCATACTCAGCACCGAGCAAGCTGCAAATTGCACAAAGGAGAGCTTAAGAGGATCTACTTTCTTGATGAAATAATCTATGACCAATATGTGCAATGCCCAGAATAAAGCCCCTATGATTTCTATGAAATCACCTTTTGCAATGGTAAGATCCTCATTGACACTCAGAAAATATAGTCCTACTACTGCGAGAACCACCCCTGCCCATGTGCCGATATTGATGCGCTGTTTGATGAATATGCCGAAAAGAGGCACCAGTACAATGTAAAGACCTGTAATAAAAGCTGCTTTTCCTGCTGTGGTGTAGGCCAGTCCAACCTGCTGCAAGGAAGCTCCCAGGAACAGTACCGTACCCGCTATCATACCCGGTACTATTGTATCTTTTAGTGAAGCCTCTCTCGCTTCTTCCCCCTGCTTCTTTTTCCCAAAGTATAAAAGCAGCGGTATCAGTGAAATGCTTCCCAAAGCAAACCTCACACCATTGAAAGTAAATGCACCTACATATTGCATCCCAACCCTCTGTGCCACAAATGCAAATCCCCAAATGGCAGCGGTCAGTAAAAGAAGTACATTTGACTTCACTTCCTGATTCTTCAATCTATCTCCCCCTTGACATATATATGACAATATTATTTTAACCTGTATCTGTCTGTAAAAGCAATGGGAATTAAGCAATAATAGAAGAATGCGACATAGTTTGTAGATAACTCCGACTATCGGGGAAGTATGTCCTCATCGCCTTTCAAAGCCAGCAAAATCACTGGCGGGGGTCCCATCTCTGCTTGCCCGTCTGGTTATTTTGCC
>JAWLHF010000109.1:0-9933 GCA_041690515.1 Clostridiaceae bacterium
GAATCTTTAGAAGGGGCAGAGAACCTTCAGGCGGAGCTTTCAGCAAGGCTCAGGACTCTGGGAGCCGACCGAAAGAAGAAGACCTTGGAATCTAAGATCAAGGAGAGAATATCAGAGGATATAGAAAAGTTGAGGCAGGGAGTACATTTCGAGGGAATAGAGAAGTATTCACCTTATATCCCGGGAAAGAGCCACAGCCTCATTGATTATTTAAAGGATTGTATAATTTTTGTTGATGAACCTAATAGGATCAGACAGCGATGTGAAAGCTTGGGAATCGAATTCCGTGAGTATTTTAACCAGCTCTTGGAGGATGGGGAGGTCTTGGCAGGACAATTCGACTCATTATTCACCTATGAAGATATTCTTATAAGGATTCAGGATAAGAGTATAGTCTGCTTGGATGCTCTGTACAAGAGCAACAGTGATTTTATCCCTCAAAAGACTATAAGTATCACAAGCCGATCTATGCACCCATTCCACGGAAAGCTTTCCATGCTTATGGACGAAATAGCGGTATGGAAAAAGCGTCACTACAGGGTATTGATAATGGCAGGAGCAAGAGAAAGAGGGCAGCGTCTTGCCGCAGATCTAAGGGAAAGAGATGTGGATGCGGTATATAAGGACGAGCTTGATATTGAGCTGAAGGAAGGTCATATAGTCATTCTTCCCGGAATATTGAACAATGGATTTGATTTTCCGTCTATTAGGTATGCGGTGATAAGTGACAGGGAGGCCTTTGGTTCCAAACGTAAAGCCTCAGATAAGAAGAAGGGCAAGGCAATAAATGTGTTTACCGATCTTAAGGTCGGTGATTATGTTGTTCATGAAAATCATGGAATAGGGCAGTATATTGGCATAGAAAAGCTCAAGATAGGCGACACCACCAGAGATTATTTGCATATCAAATATTTCGGCAATGATAAGCTCTACATACCCACAGACCAGCTTGACATGATACAGAAGTATATAGGTGCTGAGGATAAGGGTCCAAAGCTGAATAAGCTGGGTGGAGCTGAATGGACAAAAGTAAAGACAAAGGCAAAAAAGGCAATAGAGTCCATGGCTACGGATTTGCTGCAGCTTTATGCCGAGAGGCAGCAGGCAGTGGGTTTTGAGTTTTCAAAGGATAGCAGGTGGCAGAAGGAATTTGAAGATATGTTTCCATATCAGGAGACTCAGGATCAGATCCGATGTATAGAAGAGATAAAACAGAGTATGGAGGACTCAAGGGTAATGGACAGACTCCTGTGTGGAGACGTGGGATATGGGAAGACAGAGGTTGCCCTCAGAGCAGCCTTCAAATGCGTAATGGACAACAAGCAGGTTGCTATATTGGTACCTACAACTATATTGGCACAGCAGCACTATAACACCTGTGTACAAAGGTTTTCCAATTTTCCTGTAAATATTGAAGTACTGTCCAGATTCAAAACCAATAGCGAGCAGCGCAAAATAATAGGAGATCTTAAAAACGGTAATGTGGACATAATTGTGGGAACACATCGTCTGTTACAGGACGATTTGGTATTTAACGATCTGGGACTTCTTATAATTGATGAGGAACAGAGATTTGGAGTGGCACATAAGGAGAAGATAAAGGGCCTGAGAAAGAATGTTGATGTACTGACGCTTTCTGCGACTCCAATACCAAGGACATTACATATGTCTTTGATAGGAATAAGGGATATCAGTATAATCGAGGAACCTCCCGAAGAAAGATATCCTGTTCAGACTTATGTAATGGAACACAATGAAGAGGTTATAAGGGATGCAATCACCAAGGAGATAGGAAGAGGCGGACAAGTGTACTACCTTTATAACCGTGTCAGAAGCATACAGAAGGTAGCGGCAAGGCTCAAAGAGATGGTGCCGGAGGCCAGAGTAGCAGTAGCCCACGGACAAATGGATGAAAAGACTTTGGAAGACACGATGCTGGATTTCTACAACAACGAGTATGATGTGCTGGTTTGTACGACAATAATAGAAGCAGGTCTGGATATTCCCAATGTGAATACCATAATAATCAACGATGCTGATAAGATGGGGCTGTCACAGCTTTATCAGCTGAGAGGAAGGGTAGGGCGTTCCAACAGGCTGGCTTATGCATATTTCACATACCAAAGGGATAAGGTATTGAATGAAGTGGCGGAGAAGCGGCTGCAAGCCATAAGGGAATTCACCGAATTTGGATCAGGCTTCAAAATAGCGATGAGGGATCTGGAAATCAGAGGCACGGGGAATTTATTGGGAAGAGAGCAGCATGGTCACATGGAAGCAATAGGTTATGACCTTTATATAAAACTTCTTGAGGATACAATAAGAGAGCTTAAGGGTGAGGTTGTGGCTGAAACTGTGGAGACATCCATAGAGCTTCAGATAAGCGCATATATCCCTGAAAGCTATATATCCGATGAGAATCAGAAGATAGAGATATACAAGAAGATTGCATATATAGGAAATCATGAGGACCTTTATGATATTGAAGAAGAGATAGAGGATCGTTTTGGTGACCTGCCCCAGGTGGTCAGAAATCTCCTGGATATATCCTATATAAAGCATTTAGCACAGAAGTGCGGAATAATATCCATTACTCAAAAGAAGAACAGCATAATAGTAAAATTCAAATCGGACAAAAGTATTAAACCGCAGACAGCCATAAAAGTGGCTTCGGAATACATAAACAAGCTGCTTTTCACTGCAAGCGGCCAACCCTATTTCACAGTAAAGGTGGATGAGGACAAAGAGAATGAGAATATTAGGTTCCTGAAGGAGTTCCTAGAAAAAATTAGTTGTTTCCAGAATGAGTGATATAAGGTATAATAACTTAATGGTGTCCATTGTAAATTATTAATAGGGGAGCGATGAGAATTGTTTAGCAAAAAACACAAGCTGCTTCTGGTATCCTTAAGCTTTGTCCTGCTGGCAGCAATACTTGCAGGATGCGGGATGGTAAGGGTGAATCCGGAAGTTGATAATAACACTGTAGTAGCAAAGGTATCAGGTGAAGAGATTAAAAAAGAGGAATTCAACAGAGTTTTTAATATATTCAAGAATCAATACGAGCAGCAGTTCGGCATAGAGGTATGGGATCAGGAGATAGAAGGAAGAAAATTCGGAGATGTTGCCAGAGAAAAGCTTCTTGAGATGCTGGTTGATGAAAAGCTTCAGTTGATAAAAGCCGAAGAGCTTGGTATCAAAGTAACAGATGAAGAAGTTAACAGTGAAATTGAAAATGTCAGAAAGTACTTTGATTCAGAAGAGAAATTCAATGAATATCTAAAAGGCCAGAGTATGGATCTGGATTACTTCAGCAGCTCAATAAAGAAGGAGCTCATAATCAATAAGCTTATAGACAAGCTTACTGAAAATGTTACAGTTAGCGACGAAGAAGTAAAATCCTATTATGATGCTCATCAGAATGAGTTCATGAATGTCAAAGCAAGTCATATACTTCTTGAGACAAAGGAAGAAGCCGAGAAAATACTTGAAAAGGTAAAGGCAGGAGAGAATTTCAATGAACTGGCAAAGGCCAATTCCATAGATCCCAGTGCAAAAGAAAACAGTGGTGATCTTGGGTATTTTGGGCATCAGGACATGGTGGAGCCTTTTGAGAAAGCTGCTTTTGCATTAAAACCCGGTGAAATCAGTGATATAGTAGAAACTGACTATGGTTTCCATATAATTAAGGTTGAAGACAGTAAGCTTGATGGTTTTGAAGTTGTTAAGGAACAGCTCAAAGGAAGCATGCTTGATGATAAGAAACATAGCGAATACAACAAACTTCTGGAAGAAATGAAAAAGAATACTGAAATAGAGCAATTTACTAAAAATCTAAAGTAGAATAAATGACCCTGTCCTCTGAAAAAGAGGATGGGGTTTTTTGTTGGGTGTCCTGGGGTCGAACCGGCTCCGCAGGGCCACATGTTCGATAGTGCCTCGTAAGGTATATCACCTTCAGGGTGAGGCGAGGCACTAAATAGATGAAGTGCATTTTTTACGCTTGAAGACAATAATAAAGTTGCGTTAAAAAGCACTACAATGTAAGAAATTTAGTGCATTTTATTAATTATCTATAATTTACAAATTTGTGTATAAAAAAATGTTGTTGGTAAAATAATAACCATTACAAACACTTATGTAAATCAAAAAAAGGAGGGTATAAGTTGAAAGCAACCGGAATCGTAAGAAGGATAGATGACCTTGGAAGAGTTGTAATACCAAAAGAGATAAGAAGAACTCTACGAATACGTGAAGGAGATCCGCTGGAAATATTCACGGATAGAGAAGGCGAAGTCATACTTAAGAAATACTCACCTATAGGTGAACTGAGCGATTTCGCAAAAGAATATGTAGAGTCGCTTCACAGTTCAATGGAACATATCACATGCATAGCTGATAGAGATACCATTATTGCGGTTGCAGGCATACCGAAGAAGGAGCTGCTTGAAAAAAGGGTCAGCCCGGCTTTGGAAAAAATAATGGAAGACAAGACAACAGTTGTTTTGAGCCTAACCGGAGAGAATAAGATGGTTAACATATCTGCTGATGAAGAGGGCACTCCCAAATATACAGCGGGAGTAGTAGCACCTATTATGACCCAAGGTGATTCCATCGGAGCGGTCTTATTACTTTCTAAAGATCCCAATATACAAATGGGTGAGTTGGAGGTAAAATTGTCAGAAACCGCAGCCAGCTTCTTAGGAAAGCAAATGGAGCAGTAATGGATGTTTGACAAAGTAGTGGTCCAAGGGACTGCTACTTTTTTGTTTTTGTTCTATCTTATTACAGAGGTGTATATTTTTAATTTGTAGGGTTAATAATCCTGATTGAAGCATATAGACTGTATTAAAGGAATTACCGGGGAGATCCCTGCGGCCTGTGAGTCCAGCGAGTATATTTGTCGCAAAGTATACGGTTGTGCTTGGAAATTTGGGGAACAGCTATATAAACAATTACATTTGTGATAAAATAGTAATGTTTGATGAAGATGTGGAAGCTTTAAATGATATGAAAATAAGCATATAATGTTTAAGTTGTTTTGGGAGGTCAAAGATGAGTTCAAATAAGCAATCTTTTATAAAAGGAGCTGCAATACTTGCAATAGCAGGTATTATTTCCAAGGCTTTGGGTGCAGTATATAGAATACCTCTTGGCAGGATAATCGGCTCTGAAGGAATGGCGTACTATCAGACGGCATATGAGCTTTACATATTGATGCTGACAATTTCATCTTACTCAATACCTATAGCGATATCCAAGCTGGTATCTGAGAAAATAGAACTGGGAAGACGGGATGAGGCACATAAGACCTTCAAGGTGGCACTTTCATTGATAGCCTTCTTAGGAATCACATTATCAGGAGTGTTGTTCTTCAATGCCATGGGTTTTGTGACAATGGTGAAGAACCCCGGAGCATATTTGGCTGTTCTTTGTGTTGCACCGGCAATATTTACTGTATCATTAAGCGGAGCCTTCAGAGGATATTTCCAGGGTATGCAAAACATGACTCCCAGCGGAGTATCCCAGGTGACTGAGCAGATTGCACGTGTTGTATTTGGATTCATACTGGCAATAGCATTTCTGTCAACCGGATATGAAGCTGCAGCAGGAGGGGCGGTATTCGGCACCACCCTGGGCGGACTTGTCAGTTTTCTCACCCTCATATACATATACAGAAGACGGAGAAGCGAGATAAAAGCAGGCGTGATGGCTGTTGGCCCAATGAAAAAGGAGTCTGCTTTAAGTCTTGCAAAGAGGATAATAATTTTCTCAATACCAATTACAATTGGCGGCAGTATTATGCCGATAATGACAGTAATAGATACATTTATAGTAATGGATAGGCTTCAAAGTGCGGGCTTTTCTCTTGAGACCGCTACTAGTCTGCTGGGTCAGCTTAAAGGTATGGCAGGGGCTTTTATAAATCTTCCACAGGTATTTACAATAGCTTTGGCAGCAAGTCTGGTTCCGGCAATATCTGAGTCCACAGCAAAGAATGACTTCGGGGGGGCTTCCAGAAAGTCTGAGCTGGCTATCAGGCTTAGTCTGATAATTGGATTGCCTGCAGCTTTCGGACTTTTTACACTTGCTGATCCTATAATGCAGCTTATGTATCCTTCTGAACCTGCTACCCTTGGGATGGTACTCAGATATCTGTCAACAGCAGTTATATTTCTAACCCTTGTTCAGACAATGACAGGAATACTCCAGGGCATGGGAAAGGAAAGGATACCTGTTATAAATCTTGTTATTGGGGCCTTGGTAAAGTTCGTGGTAAGCTATACCCTGACTTCCATACCCGTTGTGAACATAAGAGGTGCAGCAATAGGAACCGTTGCAGGATATGCGGTATCGGCAGTCCTTAATTTGTATGCCATAATAAAGTATCAAAAATCAACCATGAGAATAACCAAAATAGTCTTAAAGCCTGCAATAGCTACTGTTGCAATGATGGCTACAGCATTTTTAAGCTACAGGCTAATTTTTGAAGTGATAGGGAGAAATTCTGTAGCGACGCTTCTAAGTGTGGCATTTGCTGCATTGGTATATGGAATTGTACTCATACTAATAAAGGGAATAGCTAAGGAAGAGCTGGAGATGGCTCCGGGGGGCAAAAGGCTTTCAAGCATATTAAAGAAAAAAGGCTTGTTGTAATATAAGGTCTTGAGACTGTCAGGTCTTGGGAAAGAGGCGACAGTGTTCGCTTAAATGAAGCAAAAGAAAAGGGGCGAGGAATACAATGCCAAAGATAACAATTGTGGGACTTGGACCCGGCGACTATAAGCAGCTGAGTCTGGAAACCCTTGGGATAATAAAAGAAGCTGAAGCCTTGGTGCTGAGGACGGAGAAGCATCCTTTGGTGGACAGGTTCAGAGAATCAGATATCAGCTATACATCCTGCGATGATATTTATGACAGCGGAGAGTCCTTTGACGAGACCTATGAGAGGATAAGTCAGCGGATATTGGATCTTTGTTTTGAAAAGGGCCAAGTTGTGTACGCTGTACCCGGACATCCCCTGGTTGCGGAAAAAAGTGTGGAGCTCATTATTGCAAAGGCAGGGAGAGATATTGACATCACTATTGTTCCGGCATTGAGTTTTATTGATGTAATATTAAGTGCTCTTAGGATAGATCCTGCCTATGGCTTGAAGATTATTGACGGACTCAGCATGAAAGTACAGAAGCCCGATAAGAACTGTGGAAATATAATCACTCAGGTATACGACAGATTGGTGGCTTCAGAGGTGAAACTCATGCTGATGGAGCATTATAAGGATGATTTTGAGATTTGTGTTGTAAGAGCAGCCGGAGTAGAGGATATGGAGCGTATTGAAAGGATACCTCTTTTTGAACTTGACAGAATTGAATGGGTAGACTATCTCACAAGTATTTATATTCCTCCGGCATTAGAGGAAGCGAAGCATAAGAGCTTTGACGATCTGGTGGATATAATGGAAGGCCTTAGAAGTGATAATGGATGTCCCTGGGATAAGGAACAGACAAGGGAATCCCTGAAGCCTTATCTTCTCGAAGAGACCTATGAAGTATTGGATGCAATAGAAAAGGATGATCTTGAGCTTATTGTTGAGGAACTTGGGGACTTGCTGCTGCAGGTTGTGTTCCACGCACAAATAGCCAAGGAAGACGGAGAATTTGATATAAATGATGTGATAACCAGTATAGTACGAAAGTTGATTATACGGCATCCTCATGTGTTTGGAGATGTAAAAGCCACAAGCGAAAGCGGTGCGCTGAAGAGCTGGGAGGCATCAAAGCGCAAGCATAAAGGAATCGATACATATACTCAGACCTTGACGGACATACCGGATATACTGCCTGCTCTTATGAGAGCGTATAAGGTACAGCAGAAAGCTGCCTTGGCAGGTTTTGACTGGGACAACGTAGATGACGCATTTTCAAAGGTTTATGAGGAGGCTGAAGAGGTCAAGCAAGTATATAAAACAGGGGAAAAGGCTATAATAGAAGGAGAAATCGGGGATTTACTGTTTTCTGTGGTGAATGTTTCACGGTTTTTAAAGGTACAACCTGAGCTTGCATTAAGGGTTACAATAGAAAAATTTATTAAAAGATTTAGGTATATTGAGGAAACAGCCTTGCAATCAGGAAAAAAACTTGATAAAATGAGCTTGCAGGAGATGGATAAGCTCTGGAACGAAGCAAAACACCGTATTGACAACGAATAGGACAATGTGTTTCTTCAAAAATAAGCTGCAAGAAGAATTCTCTTTACAAGTCAGATTATGACAATATAAGTGGTTTTTATTAAAAAAGATAAAAAAAACAACAAAAAAAGAAGGATTTTTGCGAAAGAGGTAGAATATCCATAAACAGTAAATATTTCCTACAAAATATAAAATGGAGGGAAGAAAATGAATAAATCAGATCTTATCAGCAAAATGGCTGAAAAAAGTGCAATGACAAAGAAAGATTCAGAAAAGGCTCTTAAAGCACTAATAGAAAGTGTTGAAGAAGCTCTTGCAAAAGGTGACAAGGTTCAGTTGGTTGGCTTTGGTACTTTTGAAGTAAAAGAAAGAAAAGCAAGAGTAGGCAGAAACCCAAGAACTAGAGAAGAAATCAAAATACCAGCATCAAAGGCTCCAATATTCAAAGCTGGTAAGGATCTTAAGGATCTCGTAAACAAAAAGAAGAAATAGTACATAATTATTTGAAAAATCAGGCCTTGGGCCTGATTTTTCAAATTAAGGAAGTGAAACAGATGAGATTGGATAAGTACTTGAAGAACTCAAGGCTAATAAAAAGAAGGACTGTTGCAAAGGATGCCTGTGAAGGCGAGAAGGTTTATCTCAATGGGAAACAGGCAAAACCAGGCACAGAAGTCAAAGTCGGTGATACAATCGAGATTGTATTCGGAGAAAAAAGCATCAAAGTGGAAGTCACAGATATAGCTGATAACGCGAGTAAAGCAGCAGCTAAAGAGATGTATAGGATTATATGAAGAATGCTTCGCATTCTTCGGTTGCGAGATTCGGGGGTACATGGGTATTCCTTAGGTGTATAGGCGCGGACAACACGGTTTTCCTACGGAAAAACACTGAAATGCACTGAATACACGGAGGGATAAGGCTTGTGGTCATGTGTCATCCTGAGCTTGCGAAGGATCTTTGACCCTCGGGGAATACATGAGAACTATAATCGAATAAGTCCATATGGTAAGATTCTTCGTTTCACTCTGAATGACAAGCAAAAAGCATAAATAATATTACCGTGTAGTTCCGCAGGAATTCCGTGATACATCTGTGTGTTCAGTGTTACCCGTTCCCATACCCGTGAGGAATTCCACAGCATACCTCTTAACCCGTAGCTGAAAATGCGACATCGTCGCATTTTGTACATTTATACCTCTACAGCTAATTTATTCATATTTACAGGCTCCGGGCATATAAATATTATATATGCTTAGGAGGTTTTTTTATGGAAGAAAAGAAACTAATAAAGTCAAAACCTCACAATATTACTATAGAAGGACGGGAAAGGCTAATAATAACCGGTGTCAGAGATGTGGCAAGCTTTGATGACAATGCGGTTGTTTTGGATACTGAAGCAGGAGGCCTCACTATAAGAGGAACAGACCTACATATAAACAGACTCAGTGTGGATGACGGCAATCTATATGTCGAGGGTTATATTATATCGTGTGTGTACAATGACAAGATAGATGTCAAAAAAACCGGCAGTTTCTTGAGCAATATATTCAAATAGGATTGGCAAGCAATATATACGCTCAATGCACCTGAAGCGGCATGGTTGATTACAACTTGGATATGTAGTTGACTGTGCCTTTTATATATAAACCTTTACTGAGGAGGCCTTTCAGTGGAAACCGTTCAATTTCAGAGTTATGTATTTTCATATTCAGTGTACGGAGGAGTGCTAATAGGAATATTGT
>JAWLHF010000110.1:0-9878 GCA_041690515.1 Clostridiaceae bacterium
GTATGTTGTTTTGTATAGGTAGGATCCTTGAAGGATACTATTCTGGCAACTGTATATATGTTGTTCTCCTTGAGCTTCTTCATCAAAGCCGCAATATCCTTCAGAGTAGCATACTTATTTGCTTCCGGACTGTATTTTTCTGCTGCCTTTGTCGGGAACAGCATATGCCCTTTATCATCCTTAACATCTATTACAAAGGTATTTATTTTTGTCCTTTTTGTCATTTCTATAAGCCTGTCCAGCCTGTCATTGGAAGCAGAGTATTTTGTAAGGTATATACCTCTTGCTTCAACCCTTGGATTCCCGGGATATTCATGTGTCTTGTTCTGAGGCGAGTAATCAAGCTTCTTCAATTCGTCAGTCAAAAGCTCTGTTCTGTCCTTTACAGTATACTCTGAAGCTATCCAGCCTTCCACCTTTCCGGACACACCATCATAGCTTACCCTATACCAGGATTTACCTTCTTCATCTTTCTTCTCCTCAGCTATTTCAACTGCGGTACCCTTAATAAGGTTATCCAATACTTTCCCATCAGCTGCAGCGGCTTCTCTTACTTTTAACTTGCTTGCACTTATGTACGCTGTATTCTCTGCTTCATTCTCTTTTTCCTCTGCCGCAGTATCCGCAGCTTCTGGGGTTTCAGCAGCCTCTGAATCTTCAGGATCAGTTGCAGCCTCCGGCTGTTCCTGAGACCCCGGCAGCGGATTGGTCGTTATTGCGGAAGCAGCCTGATTATACATACAACCGACCAGAAAGGATGATATGAATAAAAGTGTGATAATTACTGCAATTAGCTTATTCCTTTTCATAGGCACCTCACATTTTTCAGTTATTTATTCTATAATTAGATTATATCACGAAATATGACGTTTTTTGTTATAATTTTGTTGCATTTTGCCATGTAAATTAATACAATTTATCGAATTAATGTATAATTGTGCCTTCCAATAATTAAAGACCCATGTGGATTTATACACATGGGTCTTACTTATGCACAGCTACTGCTTTTTCTTTTTTAATCTCTGGTACTCAATATATGAATATACCTATTTATCATCCATAATTTTCACATGATACTTTCCTACTTCCATCATGAACCTGTCCTTAAGCTCCTCCCCATTTTCAACGAAGGAAACAGGAATCTTCTTTGCCCTGTTAAAATTAATATCAAGATTTATATCGTCTTCCCTTGATGCCATTTTAACAACCTCGTCAAAAGGCAGTCTCGGCTTTATTCCTTTTACTGTATACCCTCTTCGATATCTCTGTTTTACAAAAGCATATATGAGGTATTTGCCTTCATCAATACAATGAACAGCACATAAGGCAACATCTTCAAACTTCACAGTCACTCTAGTAAATGGCCTTATTATAATTAGCCTCTCTTCATTGATCTTAATCTTCAATACAAGTCCGCTATACGTAAGGGGTACGAATAACAGCAGCAATGCAATGAAAAAGTATGCTAAAAAGCCTTTTTGTATAAAAAACCAAATTACAAGCACAATTGCAATAATAACAGAAAGCACTACCAAAGGCCCCTTTATTGCATCCCAGCGCCCTTTATACTCAGTCACAGACTCCTCCTCCTCAGTTATCAGTCTTTTTGATATCCTGGTCATTCTATTCTATTATAAGTAATCATAACTATTTAAGCAATAGCCAATGCCATATCCGAAGAAGCGTTATCCCTTCTCCCAGAGCCGGCTGTATCCATAAGCCTCATATCAAATTTGGAGCCGGTTATGATTATTGTCATCCGATACTGTGATTTATATCACATCCAAAGGAGTCATTTTTTTGTAGAATTCAAATATAAATTTCGTTGACATTATATTTTAAAGGAGGAAACAATATGTTTTGTAACCAGTGTGAACAAACCCCCCATGGCGGTTGTACAAAAGTAGGGGTATGCGGAAAGAATGAGGATATCGCTGCGCTCCAGGATACCATGATATTTGGTTTGAAAGGTATAGCCGCTTATGCGACTCATGCAAGAGAAATGGGCTGCATAGATCCTGAGGTTGATGGAATAGCCCATGAGGCATTGTATATGACCCTTACCAACTCAAATTTCAACCTTAAGGAACATATAGACATGGTGCTCCGTGTAGGCTCCGCTGCAGTAAAAGTTATGGATCTTCTTGACAAGGCTCATACAACAAGATTGGGAATACCTATCCCTGTGAAAGTATCCCAGGACAAGATCGAAGGCCGCAGCATCCTTGTCACAGGCCACAATCTGTATGCTTTAGAAGAGCTCCTTAAGCAGACTGAGGGAAAAGGAATCAATATATATACACACTCTGAAATGCTTCCTGCTCACGGATATCCCGAGCTTAAGAAGTACAGCCATTTGAAAGGCAATGTCGGAAAAGCCTGGTTTGATCAGAGAAAGCTCTTCGAGGAGTTTCCGGGAGCTATACTTGGCACTACCAATTGCCTCATGCCCGTAAAGGGAACATATACTGACAGGTTCTTCACATATGGTACAGCAGGGGTAGAAGGTGTGCAGAAAATAGTGAATGAAGACTTTTCACCAGTGATAGAAAAGGCACTTTCACTTCCGCCGGTAAACATTGAATCAGACAAGACCCTCGTAACGGGCTTCCATCATCAAACCGTGCTTTCAATTGCACCGGAAATAGTCGAAGCTGTTAAGTCTGGAAAAATCAGAAGGTTCTTTGTTATCGCAGGCTGTGACGCGCCTACAAAAGGCAGGGATTATTACAGAGAGCTCGCTCTTTCACTCCCGGCAGACTGCGTGCTTCTGACCACATCCTGCGGAAAATTCAGATTTAACGACCATGACTTTGGAAATGTACCGGGCACAAACATTCCAAGATATATAGACCTGGGCCAGTGCAACAATTCCGGGTCAGCAGTAAAAATCGCCCTTGCCCTGGCAGAAGCCTTCAACTGCTCTGTGAATGATCTGCCGTTGAGTATTGTACTTTCATGGTTCGAGCAGAAAGCAGTAGCAATACTCCTTGGACTCCTTCACCTGGGTGTGAAGAATATCCACATTGGACCAAAAGCCCCCGAGTGGTTCACATCCAATGTAGTTGAAGTACTGCAGAAGAACTTCAACCTGCAGCTTATAAGCGGAGATGCAAAGGCGGACTTGGAGAAAATGCTCGGATAATATATATATAGCGAAAATCTCTTCAGTTCTATAGAACTAAGGGATTTTCGCTTTTGTATACTCATATGTGGTTATTGACATGGCTGTCATTTTACCGTTGTGTACATAGGTAAATAGAAATTTATAGTAACGCTCCGGATTTATTTCGTTACAGCAGCTCTTTTCTCTCCTTTTTTCTTTACTACCTTAAGTCTGAAGAAGTCTTCTCTTTCCCTCTCCTCCAGTACCTCCAGTATTTTGCCTACGATTTCCTTGTATCTGGGTATCTGGATATTCTGCAGCGCATTTGCTCTTTTCTGTGTCCTCTTAACTTCCATAGCCAGCTTATAGACTGAATCCTCTATCTCCGAAAGCTCATACAGCAGCATTTTCACTTCATAGAACTTGTACATTGCCACATCAAGGGCTGTATTGGTGTTATAAAAACTATAGTAGTGGGCAAGCTCTGTCTTTTTATGCTTTATCTCAGGTATCTCCACCCCCATGATGCTTTTGTCTATGACCTCAAAACCTGCAGCTTCAGATACAGATTGTGCAATCTCCTCGACATTGCTGATTCCCATGGTGATATTTGCTATCTGCAAAGCCTTATATGCTTCATCAAATATCACAGCCACCTTTTCCTGAATCTCTTCAGCCTTATCCACAAAGCCCATCATTGTCATTATAAGTACATTCCTCTTCTTATCCAAAAGCTCAAAGCCTTTTTCCGAAAGTTCAAGGGAGTTTTGTGCAGCTATCAGGCTGCTTTTGGTATAACTGATTTCCATTATCCTCACTACCTCTTATCATGATACTTATCAAGCAGATCAGGCTTTATACGGTCAAGCTCCGATCTTGGGAGTTCAGTCAGCAGCATCCACATGATATCTAAAGTCTCTGTCATGCTTCTGTTCCCTTCAAAACCTTGGTTAAGGAACTCCTGCTCAAACCGTTTTCCGAACCCCATATATTTTTTATCCATATCAGATATGTCATCTTCACCTATTACCTGAGCAAGGGATCTGACATCCTGTACATGAGTGTATGCTGAAAACACCTGATTTGCTACATCAGGATGGTCCTCCCTTGTATACCCCTCTCCTATGCTTTCCTTTTGCAGCCTTGATAAAGAGGGCAGAACATTGATGGGAGGATATATATTCTTTTGATATAGCTCTCTGGACAGTATTATCTGCCCCTCAGTTATAAATCCCGTAAGGTCAGGCACCGGATGGGTTATATCATCATTGGGCATTGTCAGTATAGGTATTTGTGTTATGCTTCCCTGTGAGCCCTTGATCATTCCTGCACGCTCATACAGTCCCGCCAGATCTGAGTATAAGTATCCCGGATAACCCTTTCTTGAGGGTACCTCCTCCCTGGATGATGAAAGCTCCCTTAAAGCCTCGCTGTAGTTTGTCATATTTGTCATTATCACAAGTATATGCATATCATGTTCAAAAGCCAGATACTCCGCTGCAGTCAACGCACATCGGGGTGCGGTGATTCTTTCAACAATAGGATCACCGGCAAGATTCATATACATTACAACTCTATTTGTCACTCCGGAAAATTCAAACTGCTTTCTGAAGAAGTCAGCCTCATCATGTCTGATGCCCATAGCAGCAAAGACAATAGCAAAATTGTCCTCTTCATCCTCTGATATTCTCGCCTGCTTCACTATCTGCGCTGCCAATTCATTATGAGGAAGCCCATCCCCTGAAAAAATCGGCAGCTTCTGTCCTCTTACAAGGGTAACCAGTCCATCTATGGAAGAAATACCTGTCTCAATATAGTTTCTTGGATATTTCCTTCCCACCGGATTAATTGGGCGTCCATTGATATCATACTTCCTGTCGGAATAGAAACCGGCTCCATCTATGGGTTCTCCTACACCATTGAAGGTTCTTCCCAATATGTCTTTGGAGAGTGGTATCTCCATAGGCTTTCCGCTGAAAGCAACGCTGGTGTTGTTCAGGGATATTCCCGAGGTGCCTTCAAACACTTGTATGATTACCCTGTCACCGTCTATCTGCACTACTTTTCCTTTTTTATGCCCCTGATCCTGTACTTCAATATCAACTACTTCTCCAAATACAGCCTCCCTGACACCGGAAAGTACTATAAGCGGTCCTTCCACCTTCTGCAGCTTCAAATACTTAACTCTCATTACCTGCTCCCCCCTCTGCCGTATATATCCTCCAAGCCGTCATAGAAGCTTTCGATTTCTTTTGTCAAATCATCGAACATCTCCGGTTTATCCTCCGGAATGTTATATTTCATAGTAGTGATCTTATAGAACAGCTCCTCCTTCTTTACCTTTGAAATGGGAGCTCCCATCTTCACACATTTATAGGCTTTTTCATACAACAGGTCTATGACTTTGAGCATCCTGTACTGTTTCTTCAGAGAGACGTGGGCATCATTCTTATGATAGGCATTCTGCTGCAGATAACCTACTTTCATTACCCTGGACACCTCAAGTATCAGACGCTGGTCATCAGGCAGTATGTCCTCCCCTACCAGCTTGACTATCTCCATCAGCTTTTCCTCTTCCTGCAGCAGACTTAAAAGCCTTGCCCTTAACTCCATCATATCCTCTGCCACATTCTTCTCATACCACGGGCTCAGGTCTTTTATATATCCGCTGTAAGATCTCAGCCAGTTGATTGCAGGATAGTGCCTTGCATAAGCAAGAGATTTGTCCAGTGCGAGAAAAGTATTGACTACTCTCTTGGTATTCTGGGTCACAGGTTCTGAAAAATCCCCCCCTGCAGGTGAAACCGCACCTATTATTGTTATAGAGCCGCTTCTTTCCCCCAGAACATCCGCATCCCCTGCTCTTTCATAAAATTGAGCAAGTCTTGAAGGCAGATATGCAGGATATCCCTCTTCTGCCGGCATCTCCTCAAGTCTTCCGGATATCTCCCTCAATGCTTCAGCCCATCTGGATGTGGAATCAGCCATTATTGCAATATTATAGCCCATATCCCGGAAATACTCTGCTATGGTTATTCCCGTATAAATTGATGCTTCCCTTGCTGCCACGGGCATATTGGAGGTATTGGCTATCAGCACGGTCCTTTCCATAATGGATTTCCCGCTTCTTGGGTCATTTATTTTCGGAAAATCCTCAAGGACTTCTGTCATCTCGTTGCCTCGTTCTCCGACACCTATGTAGACTATTATATCTGCATCACTCCATTTTGCAAGCTGATGCTGCGTTATAGTCTTCCCGGTACCAAAGCCTCCTGGTATGGCTGCCGTCCCCCCCTTCGCCAAGGGAAAGAAGGAGTCTATTATCCTCTGTCCTGTTACCAGAGGCTTTTCTATAGGGTTCCTGCTGCTTACCGGACGCGGGCTTCTAACAGGCCATAGCTGATACATCCTTAACTCACGAGTTCCTTCTTCTGTCTCCAGCCTTACAAGTACATGCTCAATGCTATAGCTCCCGTTCTTCTCTGCAAAAACCACTTTCCCATGAACATCAGGGGGAACTATGAGCCTATGTTCTATAAGTTCTGTCTCCTGTATCTTGGCATATATAGTCCCGGGAGTAAGCAGGTCTCCAATCTTTGCAACCATTTCTACATCCCAAAGCTTCTCTTCATCAATTGATATCATACCTACTCCTTCAGGTATAAATGTCATACCTGACTCATACATTCTCTGAAGAGGACGCTCAATTCCGTCAAATATATTCTTTATTATTCCCGGACCGAGCTTTACAGATAATGGCTGCCCTGTTGGAATCACCTCTTCGCCTCTCATAAGTCCTGTTGTCTCTTCATATACCTGGATGGTTGCAGTCTCCTTATCGACTGATATCACCTCTCCAATAAGCTGCTTCTTCCCCACCAGCACCATTTCTCTCATCTCAAGGTTCTCAGCTCCAACAAGCTTTACAACAGGACCATTTATATATACAATTCTTCCATTAATGCTATCCATTGACATGCACCTCATCAAACCGGCGGGATACGCTGATCCCAATCAGCTCCCTGCTTTCTTCTATCAGTGTCCTGAAGGTATAGTCCGCCTGCATCTCTCCTTTGCTGTCCTCAGCGTAGAAACCTCCCAGGATGTTCTTGTCTGTTTCCTTCAAATGATACCTGCCTTTCAATGCTCCGGATTCTATACTCTGATTTATAAAGCTTCCCAGCATTTCAATGTCTCTCTTGCTAAAATACAGCATCACAGACGGTGAATTCTCAAAAACAGCTGCTGCCCTATCAAGATTTTTTGACAGATATTCCTTATAGCCTTCCGTTGATACATACTTCTCTGCTTCATTTATCAACAGCTCGTATATATCCTCCATAAGCTCCTGTTTCTTTTCAAGCAGTCGATGATGTATACTGGCCTTTGCTTTTGCAAAAATCTGCTGTCTCTCCTTCTCGGCCTTTTTAGCTGACTCTTCTATGATTCGTTTTTTCTTATTCTCTATCTCCGTCAAAAGCCTGTTTTTTTCCTTTTCAAAGTCTTCAGCTGCTTTTTGCTTCTTCTCAACAAAGGTCTCTTCTATATCCTTGAATAATATATTACTGAAAAGCTCTATCTTGTCCTCTATGGATACTGTCAAGCTCATCACCTCAAATCTTCAGCCCAATGGACTCTTTAATGTAATTGGTAATATAATCCTTGCTTCTTCTTTCTCCATGCCTGTCAGGTATAATAGTTACAATGGGCTTGCTCCTGTCCAGCCTTACAATCTTCAATTCCTCCGGGATCATTTCAGACAGCAGCTCAGTGATCAGCAATATTCCGATTTCAGTGCTGCTGCATGCCTCCTCAAGTGCCGCAAGTACCTCATCCCTTTCATGTACCAAAACACCCTTTATTCCGGCAAGCCGCATTCCTGTCAGAGTATCTACATTATCACTTATCAGGAAAAACTTCATATATGTTCATATCCTTTCAAAATATGCAATGACTTAGAGCTGCCCAAGTATCATTATAGATACTATCAGCCCATAAATTGCGATACCCTCAGCCAAACCTACAAATATCAAGGTCTTTCCCAGTATCCTGGGATTTTCGGATACTGCTCCCAATGCCGATGACCCCACTGCTCCAACCGCATATCCGGCTCCTATAGTAGCCAGCCCTGTTGATATCCCTGCAGCTATGAAACCGAGTCCGGATCCTGTGTTACCTTCCTGAGCGGCATGCACGATATCAGGGGTAAGTATGAAAAGAAATAGCGCCAGGAGAGCCATATAAGAAACTAAACTGATCCTCATTATATTCCTGACCTTACCTCCTCGGATTCCTCCTGTTGAGCGATACAGAATCACCCCCAGACCTATAGTGAACACTACTATTCCAATTGCAGCACCTAAAATTGTATACATTTCTCTGCCTCCTATTCATTATCCTTATTCAATAATCATCTGTCCGAATTCTCTTGACTAAAAAGGTTCATTGGCTTGTATTCGACTCCATAGCCTGAATAATATTTGCTGAAAAGCTCATAATATTCGAGCCTCAGGCTCTGAATAAAAACAATGAGTCCTTCCAGGCCAATTATAAAGATATTTCCAATTATCAGTACTATAATGCCTCCTGCCCCTGACTTCATCATCTCGGCCATTGTGGCAAAGGCTATATACAGTCCTACATGGTTAAGAGCAAAAGCTCCTACCCTTATAAAGGATATTATGTTCGATGCTACGGATAATATAGTCTCAACTACTCCAAATCCTGCCTCTATGTAGTAGTCGCCGGGGGACTCCTCATAGAGCTTATGCCCTGTAATCAATCCCGTCAAAGGCTGTTTGAATACCATTATAAGCAGCAATAACGCCATTATTCCCAAAGGAAGTCTTATGCCTGAGGCCAATCTACCGGTTATCAGTCCCAATACTGTAAATATCAGAGTGAGAAAAAACAGGAAGCCTGTCAGCCCTTCGCGTCCGAACAGCCCTTCTTCCAGATTCCTGGAACTTAAGTTGTTTATCAGGCTGAATATATAGCTTATGGTTATTAGTATGACTCCAAGGACAACCGCTCCGATAAGCATTGTATTTATATTTGCCATCGGCCTTATAAGAATAGGTTCAATAAGCTCCTCATCTCCGAATATGCTTCCATATAGAGCACCAAAAACCATCGAGCTTGCCCCCAATCTGCTCAGTATGCCTCCAAAGCTCCTATTTCCCATCCTGAAGCTTATCAAGAGGCCTCCCAGCAGAATTATCAGGCCCTGCCCAAGATCCCCGAACATCGCTCCAAAAAGCAGCATGTACGATAGCGCAAAGAAGGGTGTAGGATCCTTTTCTCCATAGCTGGGCATGCCGTACATGCTTATTAAGGTCTCAAAGGGCTTGAAAAATGCATTGTTCCGCATTCTGGTCGGCGGGGCATTCCCCTTCCTGCGGTCTTCTGCCTCATCAACCACCAATTCAACACTGTCACTGAAGTTTCTTGAGAATTCCTCAGTGATTCTTTGCATTTCACTTTCAGGTACAAAACCGAACATGAAGAACATGTTGCTCCCAAGAGCGGTTTCTTGTCTGACCTTTTCCGCTTTCTTTTCCAACTCCAGCAGGGTATATGCCCTTGCAACCATATCTCTGTATCTATCTTTCAACTCTCCGACGGAATCCTTCATATTATTGACCTGGTCTGTTTCTTCTGCTATCCTGTGGTTTATTTGCCTTGTTACATCCTCTGCAGCTCCTTCATATTCCTCAGGAAGCTCAAGCTCCTTATAATTCAGTGATGCATAGATCCGCTGCGCCTCTTCCTC
>JAWLHF010000111.1:0-9855 GCA_041690515.1 Clostridiaceae bacterium
TGAAATATGCGGAGGGATAATTTATGAATAAAAGAATATTAGCCGTAGCAATGGCAGTAGTGCTTATCTGCGCTGCTGCAGGTGCAGGCACAATGGCTTGGTTCACCAGTGCGGCAACAAGCTCAGGAAATGAATTCCAGGCAGGAACCTTGATTCTTGGCTCGGAAGTTGAAGGAAATGATGTATATGAAGAATTCGCAACACTGGAATTCAAGGATATGGAGCCTGGTGAGCCCCCTGTAAAGGTACTGGAAACCGAACTGAAAAATGTCGGTTCACTTCCATTCTATCTTTATAGGATGACTGCTTCAGGGATAGAAGATAATAACAACGAAAACGACAAAAATGACATGATACTTGATGAAGTAATGATGCTCAAGATTTTCATAGAAGGCGAGCAGGTCTATTATGGAAAGCTCAGTCAGCTGGTAGAAGAAAACGGAGGGTTCTTTGATCCTATATTCGGCATACAGCCCGGTGAGGAAAGGACACTTACAATTGAAGCTGAGCTTCCAGCTTCAACAGGAAATGAATATCAGGGCTTGAGCATGAAATGCGATCTCAACATATTCGCAGCTCAGGAAGAAATGCCTGTACAAGGACAGCCGCCTTTGGGAACACGTTATGACCTAGGCAGCAATGATAGATTCAGCGTAGAAGGTTACAATACAAGCTCTCATGTGAACTTTGACTGGGATTGGACACCTAATGACACATTCGTTGGTGAGTACTATGAATTAAGAATAAAGCACGAAACCGGTGATACAACGACAGAAATAGAGGAAATGAGAATACTGATATTCCCGCTAGAGCACGTAATATCAACCGATGGTATAGATGGCGGGGATGTTTCAGTAGACTGGGGTGGAGACATAGTTAAAATTAGAAGAAATGCATTCCCGGCTGGTTGGGATGGATTTGAGGTTGAACTGAGCGGTACACAGGGGGATGGTTCTGTACAGACAATTCCATACCAGTACTTCTCACTTGCAAGATAGCCGTCAAGGAATAAGATGTTCAGCCGTCCGTACTGTCTTTCCGGCAGTACGGACGCTGTCATATATGTTAATACTACTGCCAGTCCTATAACAAAAGGTGGTGAGTAAAAAGTTGACGAAGCATGAATTGTCCAGAATAGCAGCTTTTACTTTGCTGTTCTTCATCTGCAGTCTGTTATTCCCGGGAATGGCGGAACCGGTATATGCCCGGGACGGCCCTGATATTGAGATCTACGTTCATGGAGAAAAGTCCATGGGGGGACCGATATTCAATAGTTCGGGAGAAGTGGGCAGAGGGCTTTGGGCACCCGGAGCCATAGACAGCGGGACAATGAGAATATATAACAACTACTCCGACAGGATAAGCATATACAATCTCGGAATAAAAATGGAGCTTTATGACACTTTGAATGATAGGGCAGTTACAGATACGGGCCTTCTTGAAGAATACGCAAGGGCTATGAGGCTTACTATAAGAAAAGGCTCTTTTCTTGTATTTAAAGACACCGTTTACGACAACAGCTTTTATGAGATGTTGTATGACAAGAGCAATCCGAAGCAGAAGGGTTATGAACTGGGTACACTGGACAGGATCAATGTCGGGAGGGATGACTCCGTTGATCTGGAGTACACAGTTCAAATGGATAAGAGCGCAGGCAATAACCTGCAGGGGATGAAAGCTGTGGTAAGCTTCATCATTAACTCGCAGGAGAACCCTTATAAAAACCCGCCCAAAGACGATGATGACGATGACAGGGACCGCCGTGACAGGGATAGAAAGCCTGCAAAGCTTGTTATACCTGATATAGAAGGACACTGGGCTCACGACTGCATCCTTGCACTTATCGAACATGATGTTCTGGAGCCGGATGCAAACGGAAGCGTAAGACCGGAGGATTTTATAACAAGAGCAGAAGCTGCCGTACTGATGGGGAAAGCACTGAAGCTTGAAGAAGCCCAAGCTATTAGTACCGGTTATGTGGATGAAGTGCCTGACTGGGCAAGAGGATATATAATAGCAACTACAGAAGCAAAGGTCTTCAAGGGATATCCAGGTAAGGTCTTTAAAGCTTACGCCAATATAAGCAGGGAAGAGATGACCGCAGTTCTCATAAGGGCATTCAGAGAGAATTACTCCAGCGAAAAGGAAATAGGATTCACTGACAGCGGTAGTATTGCAGGCTGGGCTAGAGGCAATGTGGCATTAGCAGTGGAACAAGGAATTATAACAGGGTATGCCAGTGATAATACCTTCAGGCCCAAAGCATTTATGACAAGGGCTGAGGCATTTACAATAGTATGCAAGCTGTTGGGATACCATGAGGAGCACAACCGCAAGTTGTCATCCATCCAGTAACCTTGAAGGAGGTGAGTTGATTGAACAATAGTAAGAGTATCAGAATAACAGTAAGGGTGATGGCACTACTTGTCGCGGGAATGATGATAAGCATTGCGTTTCTTGCCGATATTGACACATACTCATGGTTTTTCGGTACCGCAAACAGTATTACATCAGTGACAGCGGCAGAAACTGAGGACATAATCGACAGTATTGAAATCATAAAGGAATTCAGAAATCCGGAAAATTCCAAGTGGACCAAGCCTTACTTGAAAATCAGAAAGAACCCTGATTTTGAAAAGCCTCCTGTACTTTTCTTCGAAATAGAAGGAGATGCGGCAGATTATGTACTGCATATAAACCCAGTAAGACTGGATACTGATGATTATTACCTTATCCCAATAGAAACCGATGTCAATGTTATGCAGTATCCAGATCTGGCTGAAGATAGTGAAGGCAAGGTCAGCGGCACAATTTTGATTAAATACCTTAATGAGTTCATAGATGAGACCATTGACATTGAGATTAGCAAAGAGTATCTGAAGTATAGACTGACGGAGGTTATTGTAAGAGAGGATGTAAGGACTGTAGAAGAAGACCCGGATATAGAATCCATGGCTATGGATAAAATGATGCTGAGGACTCTGAAGGTTAAAAATAATCCGGAACCGGATGATGTGACGGTAAAAGCAATTATATACCTGGCTGAGTTGGTTGAATGGAAGGGAATAGACTCATTGTTTGAGGATGATAAATTATCTGATGAGGCTCTTTTGCAAGCCGGACTTGATTTGACCAAAGACCAGGAAGTACTGATAGATATAATTTATCCCTGCCTGCAGGAATATGTGGAGCAGTTGAAAAACTATATAAGCAGGCTGCGAGCTGAGTTGGAGGATAAAGAAACCCTGTTGGAAAACCTGGATCTGCAGCTTATTAGTCTGGAGGCTGAATATGAGGAGCTGTTGGTGGAAAATGAAAGATTGGCAGAACAAATAGAAAGCTTGCTTCTGGAACAGCTGCCAATTGCACCTCCGGTAAATCCACAGCCTGAAGTACCTTCACTTCCGAGTACCGGAGGAGGCTCGGGCGGAGGCGGCGGTTCAGACACCGGTACACCGGATGTTGATACACCGGATACCGGTACAGGAGATGCGGATGAAGAAATAACTGATGGAGAAGAGGAAAACTCAGGTAATGAGGACAGTGAATCCGGAGATGCAGGAGATCCCGCAGATGAAGGTGAAGATGATATTGATGATAATAGCAGCGGCGAAGAGGCAGGGGACGAAGATACTGCAGCTGAGGATGCTGAAAGTGATGATGAGCCTGATGAGCCGGACAACAATGATGATGTACATGAAGAACCGGAAGAGGATGGCGGATCCGATGCCATTATTGGAGATAACGAGGATGAAGAGGATGAAGATACCGATGAGCAGGACACCGGGGATACAGAGGAAAGCAGTGAACAGGACGATGATGGAGGCGAAGAGGTATCAACTGAGACAGAAGACAATGAATAATATTATAAACAGCAGGAAGGCGTTCTATATAGAGCGCCTTCCTGCTGATATCATATGAACAGCTGCATATCTGATTCCAGTGCATCTTTAAGATAATCCTTTGCTTCTATTATTTCAAGCTCGGGGATCATTTCATCCTGCTTCAGTCCCATAACCTCCATTGAGAGCTTGCAGCCGTAAAATTTTATGTCCTTTTTCCTGGCTGCCTTCAAAAAATCTGCTACATGAGGAGTTTTATCCTCGTCCATCATTTCAAGCAGCATTTTCTTTCCTATACCCGCCATATTCATTTTACTTAAGGGTAATGCTTCTGCTCCTTTTGGAGTCATTGCCCCAAACATTTTTTCATACATGCTCTTATCTTCGGAAGGAATTTTTTCGGGATCCCTGACCAGGAACAAACCCCAAAATGCAAAAAACAGTGTCACATCTACCTGCATTTCCTTAGCTGTATTTGCAAGGAGCAGTGCAGCCAATGCCTTGTCATACTCGCCGCTGAACATAAGTATGTTCATTTTTTTATTCAATATATCAATACCTCCCCATTTTTGGCAACCGAATCATAAAGTATTCTGCCCAATAATCAGGAAGGTAATGCATAATTGAAGACAGCAGGATCATGAAGATGTTGAGGCTGCTTATCTGCTATGGCATCTGGTTCATGGCATGACAATATTTCTCCATATAGACCCCTTTATAAGAAGATATCTCACAGAGTTTTTTCACAAGTATGTCTATTTCATCATAGTTATTATATAGCCCGAAGCTGAGTCTTACCATTCCGGGGTGGGGAAGAGACGGATTCTTTATGCGGCTTCTTATTTCGTTGCGGGAGATTTTCATGAGCTTCTGTACATAAGGCTGTGCGCAGAAACACCCATTGCGTACCGCTATGCCCGATTCGGCGGAAAGTGCGGAAGCCACAATCTGATGAGGCAGTCCCCGGATATTGAAGGGTATTATGGCAACCTTATTATCAACATCATTATCACAGTATAATTCTATGTCCGGCAAAGCTTCCAGCTTTTCATGAGCATATTCTGCCAGACTGTGCTCATAGCCTTCAAGGTTATACATACCTATGGAACTAAGAGTTCTTATGGCTTCGGAGAGCGCCACAACACCCATTATATTTGGGGTGCCGGCTTCATCCTTGTGAGGAGGTTCCGCCCATTTTATGAGATCATGGGTTACAATATCAATGGTACCGCCGCCCCTGTACTCCGGTTCACCCTTTGAAAAGCAGTATTCAGGACCGATCAGCACACCGATTCCAAAAGGAGCATACATCTTATGAGCGGAAAAAGCCAAATAATCAATATGCTGAGGGGAGCAGTCGGGCTTTATATCAACAGGGGAATGTCCTATCAGCTGTGCAGCATCCACCATGAGCTTTGCATCATACTTATGGACCAATTCCGCAATATCATGGATTGGATTCTTATAGCCGGTGACGTTGGAAGCTCCCGTTATTGTGACAAGTGCAACCTTCTTTCTGTATTTACGAAGTTTCCTCTCCAGATCATAAAGATTAAGCCTCCCGTAATCATCCACTTTGACATAGTCCACCTCATATTTGTTCCTCCAGGGAAGATCATTGGAATGATGCTCCATACAGGTGGATAGTATCACACTATGTTTGTTCTTGTGGTAAAGCCTGTAGGACAGCTTGTTTATTGCTTCAGAAGTATTTTTTACAAAAACCACTATATTGCTTGATTCGGCTTTGACAAAATCCCTGACAATATCTCTGGACTTTTCATATACCTCTGAGGAATATTGGGATTTAAAGCCTGTTCCCCTATGTATCGAAGAATACCAGGGAGCAAAATTCACCATAGATTGGAGCACAGATGAAAAGGGTGGTGTTGTGGCGGCGTTGTCAAAGTTTATAGAAGTTACCATCTGACCGTTGGAAAGCGGTATTTTGGTATCAGCACCCACAATCAGCTCTCTGTAGTTAGTATCATGTTTTGTGAACATCCGTTTCACCCACCAAAAAAATTCTTTGTCCTATATGTTTCGCACTAAACATTTTACATTGAATTCAAACAGTGCGAAGCATTTTCCTTGATTCCATGCTGCGGTAAGCTCAGGCTAATTGACTTAAAGCGGTTTTTCATTGACGGACTATCTTCGCAGCATATATATTCATTCTATTCAGCAGACTGCAAATTTGTGTAAGGTCAAATTAATGTGAGTAAAGGTGTCTGGGATTTTGTACCATTGAAAAAACAGTACAAATTATGTAAACTAAATAAGTGCTGTACTGTAAGGCAATGCCTAATAATCAATAGTGCTGAATCCTGAGATAATCAGGAACGGGGGATCTCATTGGGGTGAATGGGACAGGCATAATGCCTCTCCTTAGGGCAAACTCTCTGTCCGAACCCTGTCAACAAGCATTGCTCAAACGCTCACGGTTGCTTGTTGATTGATATTGGATCAGCGTATATTAAATGTATTTTTGATATGTTTTCAATATCACCTCGTAAGTGACGAGAGGAGAGTAAATGAAAAGAAGTAAGTTTTATGTTTTTTTACTGGTGTTGGTTGTATCATTAACATCAGTTGTATTTGCGGACACACTGAAATCAGGGAGCAGAGGACCGGAGGTCCTGAAACTCCAGACACAGCTTAAAACACTGGGCTACTTTGATGTAATTCCGACAGGACATTTCGGAAGCATAACAAAGGATGCGGTTAAAAAGTTCCAGGCAGACAAGGGCTTGGCAGTCGACGGTATTTTCGGGCCAAGAACAAAAGCAGCTATTAACAGCATTGGGACAAGCAGTAGAAGCTTAACAAGCAGAAAAGAGAATAAGACAGAAAATAAAGTGCCGGATCAGGGTATTGAAGCAGCTGCAAAGGAAGCACAAATAGAAGTTCTGGATTGGTGGACTCAAGCAAACGAAGTATTTGCAAGAGGCAGCAACGCAAAGGTCATTGACGTCAGAACCGGCAGAAGTTTTTACATAAAGAGGACATACGGCGGCAATCATGCCGACTGTGAAACCCTCACAAAAGATGACACCAAGATCATGAAAGAAATCTGGGGAGGTACTTTCAGCTGGAGCAGAAGACCGGTGATAATAGAGATCAATGGAAGGCGATTGGCTGCATCTATGGCCGGAATGCCTCATGCAGGACTTGACAATAAGACTGTAAATGCGACAGTCAGCGGCAGAAGCGGCGGTTATGGAAGAGGAACAAACCTTGATACGGTAAAGAATAACGGTATGGACGGACATTTTGACGTGCATTTTAAGAACAGCAGAACCCACGGCAGCAACAGGGTGGATCCTGCTCACCAAAATGCAATCAAAGAGGCTGCTGGAGCTAAGCTTTAGCAGAAAGGCACGGCATTGCAGTATAGCACAGCCGGATACGAGCAGTTGTATCCGGCTTTTTTTGTGTTTCTGTCAGTAATAATTCATAAGCTCATATAAATGAAAATAGAAGGGTATGGGGTAGGTCGAAATTTGTCATGGAGTTTTATGTCGTTAATTGTATGACGAAGTTCATTGAAATAACACAGGTGCTGTGGAATAATAATATTAGTTGTTTTATAATGCATAGAAATGTATAGGTTATACATATATTTATTCTGGCAAGGTGCTTAATTAAGTGCTTGAAGCTTGATGGGTAAGCTTGTACATTCTAATGACTATGTTATTTTTTATTGTGATATTATTTATTTTATCCGGGAGTGTTGTACATGAACAAAAGATGGTTTTACATAGGAGTTGCAGGGACTGCCGCCGTGGTCGGCATCTTTCCTTGGCTTCTGCTATACGGGAGTGGTCTGAACAAGGGCGTTTTTGAGGATTATTCCAGGACATATCAGATTAAAGGAATTGGCTTTTGTGCTATAATTCTACTGTTACTTTTTCTTTTCTTTATAGGAAAAGCACTTGTATCGGTTTACAGGAACAGAAGAAAAGGAAGGGGTCCACATTTGTCGGGAAGTGAAGAGATACTGAGAACTCTCATAAATGGAACTCCAGACCTGATATTTTATAAGGATTCGGAGGGAAGATACCTTGAGATAAATGACTCTATCCTGGAATTGTTCGGCTTTGACAGGGAAGGTTATAAAGGGCTGAAGGACAAGCAGCTTGGTGAAATGAGCCCTGCTTTTAAGAAGGTAAGCGGAAAATGCAAGATTTTTGATGACAAGGCTTGGGAGAATGGTTCGACATACAGAGTAACCGATACCCTGGTCATATCGGAGGGATCGGAAAGAACCTTTGATATCATAAAAGTACCTGTTTTCTATAAGAATGGAAATCCTAAAGGCATAGTCACACTGGCGAGGGATATAACAACCTACAAGGAAGCTGAGAGGAAACTGGAGAAGAAGGAGAAGATACTGCGGGCGACCCTTAATGCGACAGATGACGGAATATTGGTAGTTGATAACAACAGGCAGGTCCTGGAAGCAAATGACCTTTATTATAACATGTGGAATATACCAATGGATGTGTACAGTCTGAATAATGAAACAGCCAATGTGAAGTTTATCAAGAAGCAGCTGATTGAGCCGAATAACTTCGAAGCCTGGGTGAACTTCACCTATGAGGTTCCGGTCACTGAACATTATAAAGCCCAGCTGCTGGATGGAAGGATATATGATGTATTCTCTACCCCCTTGATGGATAAAGGGCTTATGATAGGCAGGGTTTGGAGTTTCAGAGATATCACGGCACGTGTCAATGCCGAGAATGAACTGCAAAAAAGTGAGGAAAGATACAGGACACTTGTAGAACTAAGTCCTGATGCAATATTTGTCAGTGTAAACGGTAAGACGATTTTTTCAAATAGGGCTGGAGTAAGGATGATGGGAGCCCGAGGTAGGGATGATATTTATAATAAAGATATTCTCAGATGCATAAATATCGATGAAAAAACTGTGACAGACCAGTATATTGACGGTATTATAAACGGTGAAGAGGTTCAGTCAATGACTGAGCAGAAAGTCATGCGACTGGACGGCAAGAGTGTAGACATTGAGGCAGTATGTTCCATGGTGCCATACCGGGGCGAAAGTGCCGTAATGTGTGTGGTAAGAGACATATCCGAGCGTAAACGGAACGAAGAGCTCAAACATAAGATGGATGAAAATATGAAGCTTGTAAGGGAGACTTTGGAATACGACAAAATCAAGACTGAGTTTTTTGCAAATATATCTCATGAAGTCAAGACTCCACTCAATATAATAATAGGAACACTTCAGCTCTTTGAGCTCATTCTTGAGGGCAAGGATATAGATAACAGCTTTGATAAGCTGACCAGGTATACTTCCATTATGAGGCAGAATTGCTTCAGATTGTTGAGAATGCTAAGCAACCTTATATATATAACTGAAATTGATTCAGGCTTTGTAGAGATGCATATACAGAATTACGATCTTGCGTATATAGTTAGGAATATATCAGACGCTGCAGGCAGATTCATGGAGAGCAAGGGTGTAAGACTTGAAATTGATATTGAGCCTGAAAGCTTACAGATTGCATGTGATGCGGAAAAGATAGAAAGAATACTTCTTAACCTCCTTTCCAATGCGATAAAATTTACGGAAAAGGGGGACATTATAAATGTCTCCTTGTACAGTAAAGATGACTTCGCATACATATCAGTGAAGGATACAGGTATAGGCATACCTGATGAAATGAAAGAGATCATCTTCCAAAGATTCAGACAGGTGGACAAGTCGTTTACACGCAAGTGTGAGGGAAGCGGTATAGGCCTTTCTCTGGTAAAATCCCTTGTGGAAATGCATGAAGGAACAATCGAAGTCAATAGCGAATACGGTAAGGGAAGCGAATTTATCGTAAGGCTGCCCTTATCTTTGGCAGATATTGATGAAATTGCAGCGGCAGCTGAGGTTCCGACAAGCTCCAGCGAATGCATAGACAGGATAAACATTGAGTTTTCGGATATATATTAAAAAAGGCGGAAGTAACATGACAAATAGATGGAATGGCAAGAG
>JAWLHF010000112.1:0-9684 GCA_041690515.1 Clostridiaceae bacterium
TTGACATAGTATATATTAACTATAATAATATATATAATTGAGAGTTGAATTCACAGATAAATATTTGATGCTAAGATCGGGAAGAGTAAATCAAAAAGACCTACAGAGAGGAACCTTCAGCGGTTGAGAGGGGTTTCAGGATACTTGGGATTGAAGTGCACCCGTGAGCACCGGAGAGGAAGCTGTTTTTTCATGTGGTATTCTCCGGCGGGCTACCGTTAACTTTTTAAGTGTCCAAGAAGAGTGGAACCGCGGAATTACCCGCCTCTTTATGAGGCGGGTTTATTATTTTAATAATTTAAATAGGAAGGTGTTTAGAATGAAGCTATACAATACTATGACAAGAAAGAAGGAAGAATTTGTACCATTGGTACCGGGTGAAGTAAAGATGTACTCTTGCGGGCCCACTGTGTACAACTACTTTCACATAGGTAATGCAAGGCCCTTTATCATATTTGATATTTTAAGAAGATATCTTGAATACAGAGGCTATAAGGTGACATTTGTACAGAATTTTACAGATGTTGACGATAAAATAATCAAGAGGGCAAAAGAAGAGAACGTGACAGAGAAAGAGGTGTCAGACAGGTTTATAGGAGAATACTTCAAGGATGCTGAGGCGCTCAACATAAAGAAAGCCAATGTTCATCCAAGAGTCACAGAGCATATAAGTGAAATAATTGACATAATAAAAAGGCTGGAGGCAAATGGACTTACCTACACAGTAGGCGGAGATGTGTACTATGATACTTCGAGGTTCGTAGAATATGGGAAGCTCTCAAAGCAGAACCTGGAGGAGCTGGAGGCAGGAGCAAGGGTCGACGTAAATGAGGTTAAGAGGAATCCCTTTGACTTCGTCCTCTGGAAAGGACAGAAACCGGATGAGCCTGCCTGGGAAAGCCCATGGGGTATGGGAAGGCCGGGATGGCACATAGAATGCTCGGCAATGTCCATGAAGTATCTTGGCGAGACTATAGATATTCATTCCGGAGGACAGGATCTGGTATTTCCTCACCATGAGAATGAGATCGCTCAGAGCGAAGGAGCAACAGGAAAACCCTTCTCCAGATATTGGTTGCACAATGCATTCCTCAATATCAACAATGAGAAGATGTCAAAGTCTTTGAACAACTTTTTCACAGTCAGGGACATAAAGGAAAAATTCGACCTGGAGGTTTTCAGGCTGTTTATGATATCCGCTCATTACAGAAGCCCTATCAACTTCAGCGGAGAATTGCTGGAGCAGGCAAAGAGTGCGATGGAAAGGCTGTATAATGCAAAGAACAATCTGAATTATCTCATGGATAAGGTTGAAGATAAGGCTTTAAGTCAGGAGGAGGAAGACTTCAAGAAAGCTCTTGATGGTTACCGGAACAGGTTCATAGAGGTAATGGATGATGATTTGAACACTGCCGACGGCCTAGCGGCAATATTTGATATGGTAAGAGATATCAATTCCAGGGTAAAGATAGATTCTGCAAAGGAAATCGTCAAAGCTTCCTATGACATATTGATGGAGCTGACAGGAGTGCTTGGCCTGCTGTACAAGAAGGAAGAGAATCTGGATACTGAGATTGAGAAGCTCATAGAAGAACGTCAGACAGCAAGAAAGGAAAAGAACTGGGCTCTTGCCGACAAAATAAGGGATGATCTGAAAGCCCAGGGCATAATTCTTGAAGATACCCCCGAGGGAGTAAAGTGGAAAAGGATATGAAGATTGAGAAAAGGATGAGAGACTATGTCTGATATACTTCTGATGGCAATAACAGGACTGTTGGTTATAAACCTGGTCATATTGATAATAATAATGAATGCAGGCTCGGCGGGCAGGCTTATAAAGCTTGAAGCCCGCTTGGAAGTCTTAGACAGAAATATGGAGAGGCTGGATATGACACTGAAGGATGAAATGCTGCGAAATAGGGAGGAGCTGGCCGGATCTAACAAGACATTCAATGGAATGATATCCTCCCAGATATCGGAAATATCTAACCTTCAGAGAAATCAGCTGGATATATTCTCCAAACAGCTGGCAAATCTCACTCAGATAAATGAGAATAAAATGGACAGGATGAGGGAGACGATAGAAGAGAGATTAAGACATCTACAGGAGGACAACAGCAAGAAACTGGATCAGATGAGATCCACAGTAGATGAGAAATTGAGCTCCACCTTGGAGCAGAGGCTTGGTGAATCCTTCAAGCTGGTAAGTGAAAGGCTTGAGATGGTGCATAAAGGCTTGGGGGAAATGCAGACACTTGCCTCAGGAGTCGGAGACTTGAAAAGGGTGCTTACTAACGTAAAGACAAGGGGTACCTGGGGAGAAATCCAGCTGGGCAATATACTTGAGCAGATTCTGACCAATGAGCAGTACTCAAAGAATGTCGCCACCAAGAAGAATTCCAATGAAAGAGTTGAGTTTGCAGTTAAGCTTCCCGGCAGAGATGAAAAGAACGATGAAGTAGTATGGCTGCCCATAGATGCGAAGTTTCCACAGGAGGATTACCAAAGGCTTATGGATGCTCAGGAGCAGGGAAACCCGGCATTGGCGGAAGAAGCTGCAAAGGCACTGGAGCTTAGGGTCAGGAGCTTTGCTAAGGATATCAGGGATAAATATATAGATCCTCCGGGGACGACAGACTTTGCAGTCATGTTTCTTCCCACTGAAGGACTTTATGCAGAGGTACTCAGAAGACCGGGACTATGTGACTGCCTGCAGAGGGATTATAGGATCGTGACTGCCGGACCTACTACTTTAATAGCTCTGCTAAACAGCCTCCAGATGGGCTTCAGGACACTGGCTATAGAAAAACGCTCCAGTGAGGTATGGACCCTTCTTGGGGCGGTTAAGACAGAGTTCGGAAGATTCGGCGATATACTGGACAAGACACGTAAAAAGCTGCAGGAGGCAAGCAATACCATTGAGGATGCAGCGAGAAAATCCAGAAGTATAGGAAGAAAACTGAAGAATGTGCAGGAGCTTTCAACAGAAGACTCCAGCCTGCTGCTGGAGGATGCTGATGATCAGGGGGCATCACAGATAGCAGCTTCAATAGAGGAATAAATCAAATATAATGGCAGGTATGGTATGGAAAATGATTATTTGAATAAAAACTACAGAAAATTATTGGAGGAGCTTCACAAGATGATGATGGACAGCGGAAAGCTGCTGATTTCTGACGTGAAGATGCTGAATCCGCTGGTATTGGCATATGTAGGTGACTCGGTCTATGATACTTTTGTCAGGACACTCCTTGTATCCAGCGGTTATGGACATGTGTCCAAGCTGCATAAATTATCAATACAATTTGTGAAGGCAAAAGCTCAGGCAGATATTCTGGGAAAGATAAATGAATTGCTGACTTCCGAGGAGCAGGACATTGCACGCCGGGGAAGAAATACAAAATCCTCGACCATACCTAAGAATGCGGATATATCCGATTATAGACATGCTACAGGTTTTGAAGCCCTGATAGGTTATCTTTATCTTACGGGGCAGATAGACAGGCTTATGGAGGTCATAAGGCTGATAGTGGAAGTGAAAAGTGAAGCATAGAAGCCTGGATCTTAAAATCCGGCTGGACATATTAGCCAGCCAGCGGTTAAAATGGTATAAACAGGTTATGTTAAGAATTTGTTTGCAAAGGTGGGAATGTAAATTATGAAGGTCACACTTATACAGCATACTCCTGAGCCGGAAAAGCTCATAGCATCTGCAGCAAAGCTGTGCTACTCCCATGTGGGTGTAGAAAACATAATGGAAGGCTTGGACGGTCCCAAGGTGGAAAAGTTCCTGAATATGTTGATGGACTTGGGGCATGAGAGTCCTGTAGAGCATGTTTCATTCACCTTTGGTGTTGAAGGGGTAAGCAGGGTGTTGACCCACCAACTTGTGAGACATAGAATAGGATGCTCCTATTCCCAGCAGTCCCAGAGGTATGTCAAGCTGGAACAGTTCGAGTACGTAATACCTCCTGAGATAGAAAAAATACCCGAGGCGAAGGAAAAATTCATAAAGGCAATGGAAGAAGACCAAAGAATTTACAATGAACTTGTCGAAATACTTATTAAGGAGCACTTTGACAGATATGTAAAAGAAGGAAGAAGTGAGAAACAGGCGAAGGCCATGGCTGAAAAGACAGCCATTGAGGATGCCCGTTATGTTTTTCCCAATGCCTGTGAAGCAAAAATTGTGTTTACAATGACTGCCAGGGCACTGATGAACTTCTTCAGGCACAGGTGCTGCAATAGGGCTCAATGGGAAATAAGAGAGATGGCTGATGAAATGCTTAGACAGCTTAAGGGTGTAGCTCCAATCCTGTTCAAGAATGCCGGACCCGGCTGTGTTGCGGATTGCTGCCCGGAAGGGAATATGACCTGCGGAAGAATGAATGAAATGAGAGAAAAATATAAAAATCTTTAATATAAATTGTTTTTTGGAAATTGCAGATAATAAATGTATAAGGTATTCCACATAAGATTGGCTTCGGGTTACGTGTTGCGAGTATTTGCGTAATGCTTCGACGTACAATTGACGCGCAAAGCCCGGTCGGGGAGGAATATTCAAAATTCGCACGTGGCGCGAAGCACGCAGCACGAGGCAAAAATAATAGACAAAAGGATGAGGATTATGGCATTTAATAAGAATACTAGAGGACCAAAGACATCTAAATACTCAAAGTCGTCCAAACCCGGCAGACCGGGTAAGTTTGAAAAAAGGGATGACGGGGGATTTGGAAGAGAAGAAGGAAGATACAAAAAGAGCTCAGGTAAAGGCGGAAAATATGAAAAACCCTCCGGTAGGGCAAGCGCCTTTGAAAAAGGAAGAACTTTTGAAAAGGCTGCACCATATAAGGGCGGCAGGATGAAGGAACAGTATAGGGCGGACTTTGAACGTGAAGAGGAAAATGATGAAAACATCAACCTTATAGAAGGAAGAAATCCTGTGCTCGAAGCCCTCAAGTCAGGAAGAGAGATTGACAAGATCTTTGTGCAGAAGGGTGTTGGCGAAGGCTCGATAAGGCAGATAATAGCCATTGCCAGAGATAAGAAGATACTTATAAAGGAAGTAGACAAGGCAAAGCTGGATGGGTTATCAAGCACAAGGAATCATCAGGGAGTAATAGCTTCTGCGGCTTTATACAAGTATTATGAAGTTGATGATATACTGAATGCCGCAAGGGAAAAGGGAGAAGATCCTTTCGTTGTGATACTTGATGAAATAACGGATAACAACAATCTGGGCTCTATACTGCGAACTGCCGATGCAGCTGGAGTACATGGAATAATCATCCCCAAAAGGAGAGCGGTAAGCCTTACACCGGCAGTTGCAAAAATCTCTGCGGGAGCCATAGAATATGTGCCGGTAGCAAAAGTGACCAATTTGAACCAGACTATGGAATATTTGAAAAAAGAAGGCTTGTGGATAGTAGGAGCTGAAATGGGAGGCGAAACCTATTACACCAAGGATATGACCGGTCCCGTGGCATTGGTTATCGGTAGTGAAGGAGAAGGTCTCGGGCGTTTGATAAAGGAAAACTGCGACTTTCTTGTAAGCATTCCCATGAAAGGCAGTATTTCCTCTTTGAATGCAGCAGTTTCTGCCGCTATAATATTATTTGAGATGCAAAAGCAGCGTACAGCAAAAAACGTATAGGCAATAACCGGCAGAACACCTGAACTTGACTTAAACCACATACATATGTATAATAATACTATGGTTTAGTATGTCCAAGTGAGGTACATTATCAGTCATATATATAGTAGGTTGCTGCAGTTTATTTTATACTTGGAGGCGATAGAGTGGAAGCTAATGCAGAAAAAAGATTCGTTGAAAGCTATGATAACATGCTCGATGAAGAAATAGTTCTTAGTGCCAGAGAAGGAAACACAATGTCCCTCGAGTACATAATCAACAAGTATAAGAATTTTGTCAGGGCAAAGGCCAGATCCTACTTTCTGATAGGTGCTGACAAAGAAGATATAGTGCAAGAGGGTATGATTGGCTTGTATAAGGCCATAAGGGACTTCAGGAATGACAAGTTGTCTTCCTTCAGAGCCTTTGCTGAGCTTTGCATCACTAGGCAGATAATTACGGCAATAAAAACAGCAACAAGGCAGAAGCATATTCCGCTCAATTCGTATGTTTCACTCAATAAGCCGATTTATGATGAAGAGTCTGACAGGACGCTTCTCGACATACTTACTGCCACCAAGATCACTGATCCCGAAGAGCTTATTATAAGCAGGGAAGAACTTGTATCAATTGAACTGAAGATAGGTGAGATTCTTAGCGATCTTGAGCTTGAGGTACTCATGTCATACCTTCAGGGAAAATCCTATCAGGAGATTGCCTGTGATTTGGACAGGCATGTAAAGTCCATAGACAATGCTCTTCAAAGAGTCAAGAGAAAGCTGGAAAAGTATTTGGAAATTAAAGATATATAAAAGAAAAACCTCCAGAGTGGAGGTTTTCTTTTATTGTAAAACAACAAGGTTTCCGGGGCCCTACAGCAATCTTTGATTGTTTTTATTGGGGGGTTCTTATTTTTTCACTTCAATGGTCATACCTTCTACATGTCTTTTACCCATGAGCTTTTTCTTTTTCCTGTTGTCTTTACTTTCTGTAATGATGCCGAAATCGTAATCATCAGGATAAAGCTCTTTAGAATCTATATATAGTGATATTCTTTTTTTGTTTACAATTAGTTTTTTACTTTTGACCATAACACTAAGATTGCCCTTTGAGTCTTCCTGTTCGCAGACAATTCCGGTACAATCCATACTGCTTATATATACACAATCACCAATGTTGAAAGAAGCAGCTTTGGATATCTTCTCATACTTCTTCCTATCTTCTGTAAGCTTGATGCTTTTGTCATTCTGCTCTGCATGCTTTTGCACCACCTCGGCATTCTTCACAGGAGCTGTAAAGCTTATGTTTTTGAATCCTTTGTATTTCTTTTTTTCTTTATAGGTGAATTCGTGAGCTCTCTCTATAATATCTGGCCTCATTCCCAGCCTTAGAGCTATATGGAATGCATTGCTTTCGCCGGGTTCTCCGATCTTCAATCTGTATAGAGGCCTTAAGGTGTCCAGGTCAAACTCCATACAGCCATTTTTGAAGCCTTCCTTGCTGTAAGCATAGTCTTTTATTTCACTATAGTGGGTGGTGGCTATTGTTATTGCACCCTTCTTATAAGTTTCCTCCAGGACTGCAATTGCTAAGCCCATTCCTTCTCCCGGATCGGTGCCTGCTCCCAGTTCGTCTACTATGACCAGAGTATTGCTGTCTACACACTCGATTATGCTTATTATATTTCTTATATGTGATGAAAAGGTGCTTAAGGACTGCTCTATGCTCTGTCCGTCTCCTATATCTACAAGTATATCGGTGAAAAGGGTAAATTCACTCTCTGGATCTGCCGGTACATGAAGTCCTGATTGTACCATCAATGTAAGCAGACCAACGGTTTTTAAAGCCACTGTCTTGCCTCCTGTATTGGGTCCGGTAATAACCAGGGTGCGATATGTGTCCCCGATGCTTATATCAAGAGGCACAGCAGATTTTCCTATAAGGGGATGCTTGGCTCCGTGTATGTCCAGCCTATGGGAGGTATTTATGGTGACTGGATTGGCTTCTAATGATCTGCTGAATCTGCCTTTAGCAAATAGGAAGTCATAATGCGACATAACCTGAATATTAACAATTAGTTCTTTCTTGTATGATTCTGCAAGGTTTGTGAGCATAGATAAAATTCTATATACTTCTTTGTCCTCTTCTATTTTGTATTGGCTCAACTCGTCATGGAGCTTTCTGACATCAGAAGGTTCGATAAAGACAGTGGAGCCGCTGGCTGAGCTGTCCAGCACTTCTCCTTCGACATTTCGACGGTATTCCCTTTTAATTGGTATGACATACCTGCCGTTTCTACTGCTGATTATCCCATCCTGAAGGTATTTTGCATAAGCGGTAGACCTTAGAATACTATCGAGCTTGCTTTTTATCCTGTCTTCCAGTATTATTATTCTTTTTCGTATTCTGGCTAACTCACTGCTTGCCTTATCTGCAACCATACCATTCTGTATGCACCTGTCTATTTCATCGGACAATTCCTTCAGTTCATAGGCTGACAGAGCATAGCTGCTTACAGTTGGTGCAACTGTCGATTTGTCATGCATGAACCTTTTGAGCTTACCTACCTCCCAAAGAAGACCGAGTATTATTTCAAATTCCTCAGCAAGCAGGGTTGTGCTTTTACCTAACTTATTGATAACACTGTCTATACCATTAAGGCTATGGATAGGGACACTACCGTTTCTTTGCAGAATCGCACATGCTTCGGTGGTTTCATTCATCCATGAAGCTATTGTACTGATATTCAGAGATGGCTCAAGCCTATCAATAAGCTCCCTTCCCATTTCAGATACTGCATAACTTTTTAGTGATTCCTTGATCTTATCAAATTCCAGGATTGTCATAGTTGTTGAATTCATTTATATTCCTCCGTTTTGGCATTATACAATAGTAAAAGGCTGCAATCAGACCACGTCCAATTACAACCTTCATAGCTAAATACAATACAGTTTTCTATACCCTGAGGCAAAGCTTTTGCCTGCAGAGCAGATAAACGCCAAGCAGCAATGTGGCTGCTGTACACTTTTATTTTACAAGGCAGCAAAAAGCTTTGCAAAATAAAACCGTGCAAAAGCACGGTACTGTACGTAATATAATTGGTCCCGTGTTCAATATATCAAAAGGGCAGCATTTTTAAGCCTTATAGGTTATAGGCTGACCTTCTGATCCAGATTCAATTATCTAGTTATGAACACTCTCAGACATAAAATTACCTCATAATCAAAATCTTTGGCGTTTATCCAATATAACTCACTTTGCAGAAAACCAATTAAATTTTTATGGTCTATTCTGCCTCCGTATTTCATTCTATGTAAATATCTGCGAAATGTCAATGTTTTATTCATGGATAGATAGGCATGTTGATAATACATAATCCCGAAGTATTACGCAGAAAATATATAATAGTGTAAAATTATTGGTTTTTATATTCATCCAAATTTGTCAATAAATTTGAATAGATACAGGGCTTCTAATATATTGACAAAAAGGACGATAAGCATTATAATACCATATTGTATGGAGAGGTTCCCGAGTGGCCAAAGGGGGCAGACTGTAAATCTGTTGTCTCAGACTTCGATGGTTCGAATCCATCTCTCTCCACCATTTGCGGGCATAGTTCAGTGGTAGAATACCAGCTTCCCAAGCTGGCTATGCGGGTTCGATTCCCGTTGCCCGCTCCATAACAAGAGACATGCTCACGTAGCTCAGCAGGTAGAGCACTTCCTTGGTAAGGAAGAGGTTCGGCGGTTCAAGCCCGCTCGTGAGCTCCATCTTTTTATTATATAGAGACACACACGGGTAAGTTTGTTGGAACTCTACGGTGATACTCATAGGCAGCCGGCTGGATGCAGATGATATCCCGAATAAATAAGCTATTTTGAGTCGCTGTAAGGGGAGTTTCAGACTGCCTGGACACTGACTCACAATCTTGAAACTTAGAGGAGGAAAAGAAAATGGCAAAGGCAAAATACGAAAGGACCAAACCCCATGTAAACATAGGGACAATCGGTCACGTTGACCATGGCAAGACTACACTTACAGCAGCAATA
>JAWLHF010000113.1:0-9641 GCA_041690515.1 Clostridiaceae bacterium
TGAAAATGCCTGAAACTCTTTCGCCGGAAGTGCTAAAGGCTTTGGCCGGCAATGTTTATAGAGTGAAGGATGAACCCAGTTCTGATGATGAGATGACGGCTGCTTTTAAAGAGTATTATAAGGAAGAAAAAAAATGCGGCAAGAAGGAATATAAAAAAGAAGAACCAAAATGGCATCATAAGAAGGATGCCGCTGTTTGCTGCCCGGAAAAGATTAAGTTCCTATTCTTCGTAAACAACGTAGTTGTTGTTAACGACAATACAGAAGCTGAAGAGGACGGTGGACCGCTATAGACCCTATCCTTACAGGGGTTCCCTTTGTTTGATATCGTAGAAATGCATAGGTGCATAATCTTCGGATTACTGTGCCTATGCTTCACTATACATAACTGAGTCCAGAAAGTGAGGTGATGAAAGAATGGATCAAGTTATTATGCCTGAATTAATATCGCCTAAGCTTGCAGATATGATTTCTTCAAATCCTGACATACTTAAAATGCTTGTATCCAATCTACCCGGAGAAAAAGTGATAGTAGGCCAAGATTGTACTTTGGACTGCAGAGGTAATCCGACAAATGTCAAGCTTGTCTTGTGTAATGTGACCATAGGGGTTGATAGTACTGATGATGAATGTGATAAGGATTGCGGATGCTGGGATAAGGAAGAGGAAAAAGAGCATTGTGACAAGCACTGCCATAAAATAGATTTTAAGGATATCAGCCGGGGAGGCATGCCTTTTTCTAAGCTTCCAATTGATGTCGGAAGTTTAATGCTTGAAATGGCTGTATTGGAAGCCAAAAGGATAGAGATCCTGAAAATACTCAAATTGATACCGAGACACATATTCAACAGAAAGCTGATTGCCAGATGTAAAAGGGAAGTGTTGGAGGCAGAGGAGCAATTGGCTGAAAAGAGAAGGCGATTGGAATACACAGTTGATATATGAAAACCGGAATGTTAATATACTAATTTTTATTTCAGTCACAAAGATATGTACAAGTCATATAATGCTAATGGAAGAAGACAAACCGGTTTAGATTCTCCCTTTATTACAGAAAGGAGGTGACATTATGGAATATGTAAAAATGCCGGAATTGCTTTCTAATGAAGCAACAAAGGTCTTAGCCAATAATATGGATGCTATCAGGGATATGATAAGTGCCAGAGGTGACAACTCAGTTTGCAGTGATGATATCTGCTGCCCAAAGAAGTTAAAGTTCATATTCGTACTGAACAATGTAGTGATAGTAAATGTCAATGCAGTGGCTGCTGAAGAAGATGGCAAGAAACCGAGACCTTGCTAGCATATAAACTGATTAAGTCAAAGGACAGAGATATTATGCTTCTATAGATGACAAAGGTATAGAGGTGTGTTTTCTCTATACCTTTATCTAAAGCTGTAGCTGAATCAAAATTCAAATAGAAGATGGAATATATCCTATCTGTCACCAGAAAGTGGTCAAGGAAATATAGATTTTGATATGTTTTGGTTTATTACAGCCAAAAGTCTATGGAGATATTATAAATCCATGCTTTTGGCTGTTATTTTTGCAGCAGTGCTTATAGTCCTTGACAGGTTATGAGATTCTGCCTTATTTCTTTTGAACAGGAACCCATACTTCGCTATAAGCGTAAGCTTTTTTATGCTCATCCATCTTTGTAAAAGAAAATGAAGGGACATTGATTACTTCGTAATCGGAAGTAGGAAGCCATTCCGAATATACTTTTGCCATTGTATCCTGCAAGGTAAAAGGAAAGGGTCCCTCATTGGGGAATACTGCCCAAGTACATGCTTTGACCGGTACCTTCTCTAACAGGTCGCTTATATGGTCTTCCGTTGTCAGGACACCTATCAAGTGAGTCAAATATCCGTCTTCCTCCAAGAAATTTGTGTCCGAATCATAAGATGCATTAACGATTTCATAGGGCTCGATATTTTGAAGGGAATGCATCTCTTCCTTCTGTTGGTCGGTTATGCTCTGTGCGAGTTTTACAATTTCGTTGTTAACACCCTCAAACTGCAAAGGAACACGTTTGCTTACACCTGCCAGATTGAATGCCGGCTTGTCTACGATTCTAAATTCCATATTTATTCCTCCTTTAACGGTAATTATGAATGAAATCTTGGGAAACGATTTGCTTATGCCTCTTTTTACTACATCCGAGGGTAAGAATCCGCTCCACTTCTTAAATGCCCGGGTAAAACCGTCCATTGACTGATAGCCATACTTAAAAGCAACATCCGTTACTTTTTCTCCATTTAGCAGATCCTTATTTGCTTCCGACAATCTTCTATTCTTGACATATTCACTTAGAGTCAACCCAGAAAGATAAAAGAATACCTTTCTAAAGTGATAGTCAGAAACCCCGGCATATTCAGAAATTGTTTCAATGGGAAGATCATCGGTCAAATGTTCTTCGATATAGTCAATTACATGATTCAATTCCTTTATCATTGTCTCCCTCCTTTCATATTTTCATGATACCAAAGCTATTATTTAGATACTCGACTTTTTCATTACAAAAAGTATCGGATTGTCATATAAAAAGAAATTGCATAGTATATTCCTTATATAATTTTCTAATTTCAATTTTATCATAAAAGGCGCTTTTGATGCATAATGTAAGTGCTTTGCCGTTGAGGTCTGCTGGTTATCTCAATTCTTCAGGATGGCTTTAAGTAAGCATTGAATGATGATATGAACCTCTAATCATATTCTGAGTAGCTGCAAAAAAATGAGCAGTTAAGGAGGAGCTCTATATGTTATTGCAGCTGCAGGGGATACCGGTGGTATACCTTTCCATTTGTTTCAAGATAATGGGATATGCATTCTATCAATCAGCCGGTGAAGGGAATACAGGAATATAAACATGATAAAATGCAGATAATGTAATGGTTGAAATTATGGATATCAAGAGGGAATATAAGGGGATGAATTGTCAATTGTTTTGGATATGCTTTGCAAAGCAAGAGGGAGAAAAAGTAAGGTATTGGGCCTGACAATGAGTATATAGGTTCTGAAAGCCGATGACAGAAGATATCAGGAATAAAGCATGAAAATCTGCCCAATTTTAGGCGAAATATATACAGATTATCTCACAAAACTTATTGCCTAGCGTCTGTAAACGGCTTATGGTACAGGATAAGGTGTTTTGGCATAATAGTTGCATTAGTTTAGAAATGGGAAGAAATTTAATTTATATAGGGAGGTTTTAGATTCAATGAGAGAAGTTGTAATTGTAGGTGCGGCTAGAACCGCAATCGGAAATTTCAGCGGCAGCTTGTCGGGAGTATCGGCAGTGGATCTTGGAACGGTCGTTGTTAAGGAAGCTATCAAAAGAGCGGGGATAAATGCTGAAATGGTTGATGAGACTGTCATGGGCTGCATATTGCAGGCAGGTCAGGGACAGGGTGTAGCAAGGCAGGTGGCTGTAAAAGCTGGAATACCTGTAGAAAAGCCGGCTTACACAATCAACATGATATGCGGTTCAGGCTTAAGAGCTGTTCAAATCGCTGCCCAGCAGATAATATCCGGTGAATGTGATGTTGTAGTTGCTGGCGGTACCGAGAATATGAGCGCAGCTCCTTATCTCCTGAGAAATGCAAGAAGCGGCTATAGAATGGGTCACGGAGAAGTTGTAGACTCAATGATACATGACTCACTGACAGATATTTTCAATAATTACCATATGGGCATGACTGCCGAAAACTTGGCAGATAAATACAACATTTCAAGAGAAGAGCAGGATCAGTTTGCTGCAGCCAGCCAGAACAAAGCAGAGGCTGCAATCAAAGAAGGCAAATTCAAGGAAGAAATCGTACCTGTTGTAATTCCTTCAAAAAAAGGTGATATCACAGTTGATACCGATGAGTTCCCCAGAGCAGGAGTGACTGCTGAGGCGCTTTCAAAGCTCAGACCTGCATTTAAGAAAGATGGAACAGTTACAGCAGGTAATGCATCAGGTATTAATGACGGTGCTGCTGCGTTAGTGGTAATGGGTGCTGACAAGGCAGAGGAGCTTGGTTTAAAGCCTTTAGCCAGAATTCTGGGTTATGCATCAGCTGGTGTAGACCCGAGCATAATGGGCATAGGACCTGTTCCTGCAGTTAAGAAAGCTCTGGAGAGAGCCAAACTCAAGCTTGAGGATATTGACCTTATTGAAGCAAATGAAGCTTTTGCAGCTCAGGCTATTGCCGTTTCAAAAGAGCTGGGCTTTGATATGGATAAGGTAAACGTAAACGGCGGTGCAATAGCTCTGGGTCATCCCGTCGGAGCAAGCGGTGCAAGGATACTGATAACACTTCTCTATGAGATGAAGAGAAGGAACCTGAAAAAAGGCCTTGCAACACTTTGCATCGGCGGCGGTATGGGAACTGCACTAATAGTTGAAATGTAGTTGCAGCTGCATTTCAACATTACTTAAATCTTTGATAATATTTTAACAAAATTGACACAAAAAATCAACAGCATGTGTTATAATGGTTTTGGTTGGGTATCTTACAGATAACTAACTAATACCAAACATTAGCCATTAAAGGAGGAAGCTCAGGTGAGACTGAAGGGTAAAGTAGCAATAGTTACCGGTTCTACAAAAGGAATAGGTAAGGAGACAGCAAAAACTTTTGCCAGAGAAGGTGCAAAGGTAGTAGTCTGCGGCACCCGTGAGGATGCAATAAAAGCTGTAGTTGAGGAAATTAAGGCAACAGGGGCTGAAGCTCTGGGATTCAGAGTGGATGTCAGCAACAGGGCTCAGGTGGATGAAATGGTTGCAGAGGTTAAAAAGGCTTGGGGCAGAGTAGATATACTTGTGAACAATGCAGGAATAACAGCCGATGCAATGCTTAAGAAAATGACTGAAGAGCAGTTTGACAAAGTCATAAATACAAACATGAAGGGCGTTTTTAACTGCGCACAGGCTGTGCTTGAAATAATGACCGAGCAGGGGAAAGGTGTTATACTTAATGCCACTTCTGTAGTAGGATTGTATGGAAATGTAGGTCAAACTAATTATGCCGCTGCAAAGTGGGGAGTAATAGGTATGACTAAGACTTGGGCAAAGGAGCTGGGAAGAAAAGGCATAAGAGTAAATGCAGTTGCCCCCGGTTTCATAAAGACTCCTATGACCGAAGCAGTACCGGAGAAAGTACTGGATATGATGAAAGATAAAGCGCCTCTCCAGAGACTTGGAGAGCCTGAGGACATAGCAAATGCATATCTGTTCCTTGCATCTGATGAAGCAAGCTTCATAACAGGAACAGTGCTCTCGGTTGACGGAGGTCTTGTAATCTAGCTGCTGCACAGTAAATCCTTAAATATTAAATGGATTGCTCAAGTCGAGCAATCCATTTTTTAATGTTTATCTTGCTGCCGGAAGCCTCATAGGGAGGTCGGAGGCCAATGGGCTTTCCGGTGTTTTCTCCACCTTCAGGTAATTGATCAGCATACTTGCTGCTTCAGCTCTTGTAAGCTCTGTCTTCGGCTCGAAGCTACCAGTGGCTGTATCTACCAGGTCGAGTGCAGCTGCTATAGCAGCATAGCCTTTGTTTTCAGCAGTGATGCTTGCAGCATCTTTTATATCAAGCTTGAATATACTTCCCATATCGGCTATGAATCCTACGCCAAGTCCTTTTACCATCATTTTAGAAGCATCCATTCTTGTTACTGCAGCTTCCGGACTTTTGTCCTTTTTTGTCAGAATGTTCTGCTGAAGGGCGTTTTCATAATACATGTCATATTCACTGTTGTCGCCGGCAGCATAAGGTATTGGATAGTATGGGTTCTGTGTTGACCTTATCAGATATTTAACAAAATCCTTCTGGAGGATTTTTGCATCGGGGTTGAACTTGTCTTCAGCTTCATCTATGATTCCAAGTTCTACAAGCAGCTTTATATCATTTTCGGCCTTATGGCCTGCTATATCTGTGAAAGCGGTAATATCAGCCTCAACAATAGGTTTTCCGTTGTAGTCCACGAACTTTCCGGTTCTTGCATCTATCATGCCGTAGAAATTATCCGGCATATATACCAGTCTTATTGTCAACTCACCGTTTTGAGACTTATAGTCATACATTCTAATATACTTCAAGGTAAGGTCATGCTTCTTATAGAGGATACCGTATGCATCATTCAGGCTGATGACACCATTGGAATCAGGGAACTCCAAGTTCTGCCACATCATATAAAAGCCTGTTACTTTTCCGGTATGGGCATTTACAGTTACGTTGAGGTTATTGAAAGGAGCTGATATTCCGTTTTCCTTCCTGATAAAATTGATGTTGTAATTACGTACGGTATTAAGATCCATATAAGCTTCATAATACTGTTCACGATATTCTGAATTGCTGAACTTATCCGGTTGAATCTCCTTGAGGAACTTTTCGGCTATTTCCCTGCACTGTTCTTTTGTGTACTTGGGAGTGCCCTTCTGCATATTTTCATCTTCGCTATTGCTGACGTTGAAGCTCCTGACTTCTCCGGAGATGGCATCTACTGTACCGGATACATAGCTGTAAGTGTTTTTCTCTCTGTCATTGTAACTCCAGCTGAAGCTCCAGGCAGCATTCTCATTCCTGTATCCTCCGTAAAGGCTGGAATGATCCAATTTATATTTGCTGTCTATTGATACAAATTTTTTAAGGGCTTCCATAGCCTTTTCACTGCTGATGTACATGCTTGACTCGTTTATTACCTTCTGTTCCTGGGGTGTTGGTGTATAGCTGGTTACAGCTGAATCACCTGCTGCAGCGTATTTTTCAGCCGCTCCATACATAGGTCCATAGTAAGCAGGGGATATTATCTTACCTGTAAGGGCATCTATCGGGTTGTTGCTGTTCTTTTGTACATAAGCAAGCACCAGCTTGGGTTCTCCTGTATTATCAGGGTATATCATCTGATAGGCAAGCTCCAGGCCTAGTTTTTCTGCATATATCTTCTTGGCTTCCGCAGGTGTCATAGCCTTTTTCGAGTCAGGTATGGAAGTTGATGTATCCCAGTCAAGGTTGAAATACCTTACCTTCAGGGTATTCTTATCCACCTGCACATGGATTCCATTGTCCTGAAAATCTATAGTGCCGATTTTTCTGACGAATTGGAAGCTGTATATGTCATTGTTGTAAACAGGGCGATAGAAGTTGTTCTGAGGCACATTCAGCAGTTTTGTCTGGCTGAATTTATCAGGGTGCAGCTTTTTTACCAAATCTTCAGCAACCTTCAAAGCCTCTTCCCTTGTATACTTTGGAATTTTCTTTGCTGGGAAGGGGGTATTCTCCCACTGGCTCATACTTATGATCTCACCTGTTGCAGCATCCACTGTAGCATTAATGCCCAAACCGCTGCCGGAATTGGAATACCAATTCAGATGCCACAGCTTTCTGCTGTTGCTGTTTTCCGAATAGCTGCTGCTGAATTCTAGGTTGGAAGCATCGAAGTCAAATGCAGCCTTCGCAATTGATATGGCAGCTTTCAAATCCACATTGCCGGCTGCAGCCGCAGATACGGGGCCTGTTGCAAGCAAACCAACAAGTAATGCCATTAATGTTACTAAAGAAATCAACCTTTTCATTTTATCTCTCCTTTTGGTTTAATTGGCTTTATACACCTTTGACTGCCATGGATTAATAATTGTTCCAAAAAAAGTGACCGGTAGAAGAGTTTATTTTTTACTTATAGAGGCTTCTTCGGTTTTCACCGAATCAGAAACCAGCCTGCGTATGGTCTTTAGCTCCTCCGCAGTTAAATATCTCCATCTGCCTGTGTGCAGTGTTCCTAGTCTGACATTCATGATACGAACTCGTATGAGTTTTACCACATTATAACCGAAAGTTTCACACATTCTTCTTATCTGCCGGTTCATACCCTCTGTAAGTATTATCCTGAAAACATATTTTGACATCTGTACTGTCTTGCATTTTTTGGTGACGGTGCCCAGTATCCTTACCCCTCTGGACATAGACTCAATAAATCCTTGGGTTATAGGTCTGTCTACAGTCACTATGTACTCTTTTTCGTGATTGTTGCCTGCTCTGAGAATCTTGTTTACTATATCCCCATCACTGGTAAGGAAAATCAAGCCTTCTGATTCCTTATCCAGTCTCCCGATAGGAAATATTCTTTTCGGAAATCTGATAAAGTCAATAATATTGTCTTTTTCTCTGGGGTCAGTTGTACATACGATTCCAGGGGGCTTGTTAAAGGCGATATATACAGGGGGGTCCTTGGGCTTCAAAGGCTTGCCCCCTAGCTTTACTAAGTCTCCGGAGTATACCCTGCTGCCCATTTCTGCTTTAACTCCGTTTATTGTAACACGTCCCTGCCGTATCAGCTCATCAGCCTCTCTGCGGGAACACAGCCCTTTTTCGCTTATATATTTGTTGATTCGAATGCTTGTGTTTGTATCTGAATTGTTATTTGGTCCCTTTCTCATTTATACCTCCATATATAGCCTCGCACTGCTTGATGGGTGTTTCAGACATGCCTTTGATACCTTAATGGCAACCTAAGGTTCACGGCGGTCCACATAATGGGGAACAAAAACTTGGAACCCCAGTATCTATTATTTATATTCTACTTATATTTAGCAAATTAATCAATTTATGTACCATAAGTTCTGAATAGACAAATAAAAAATGTAAATAATTAGATATATAGGAAAAACAGGTAACTCATACATTATATTTCCTGAGAAATCCTTTGGAGGTGTGCATATGAGAAAAAGCGGGAATACCAAGGTCAAGCTGAAAATCGCTGATGACAGCAAGACTCCTTCAGAGATATACAGCATCATACTGCGTGGTGTTATCTGCGCATTGAAAACAGTTTTTTTGAATTACTATGTTTCCGGAAATATCGAAGGGCTGATGAAATATATTAATGAAAAGAGGATAATAAGCGCAGAGGAGTACAAAAGGCTGCTTTATGAGGCAAAGGACTTTTACCCGGTGATACTGTGCGCTTTGTTCATAAACCCTTTAAAGAAGTATACCAGGAATTTCAAGGAAGTGAAAATTGACAGGCAGTCAAAAGAAGAGCTATTCGGTGAGATCAATGAGGAGCTGAACAAGTTCTTCAACGAATGGCTCTGTGATATAGAGATAGATCCGCTTCTGTTCTACAGACTTTCCATATCCTATGGCAAATCATTTAACATAGGGCTTTCAATAAAACAACAGCTTTCTTCATTCCTGATACCCATTGAAGAACAAATGTTGAAGCTCCAGATTACAGAGATCGTAGCAATGTATGTAATTGAACAGGTGGCAATACACCTGGGACTTGCGGGGCTTGACTATATAGATTATATTATAGAGCCGGAAAGGAGAGAAGAACAGAAACAGGTGAAATAAGCAAAATATCTGCTGCTCCAATTGCATATGAAATTGTATCGATACAATACTGCATAAATTGATGAAGTGACATTGAAAAAAGAGGTTTTGTTATTGTTCCTGTCTGCTGCTCCTGTATAATAAGATTAGAAGCACATTAACAGAAAATACATATTTATGGGGGAGCGCAAGTATATGGAAACGAAAAATTCCAGCATCAATAATATAAGTTCAAAAGTAAGAGAAATGGTTCAGATGGGATTGCTTTCCGCACTTACCTTCGTAGCGACTATGGCAATTCACGTGCCTTCATGGAACGG
>JAWLHF010000114.1:0-9583 GCA_041690515.1 Clostridiaceae bacterium
ATACCGCAAACCCTTGACAGAAGAGGAAGTGTTGGGTGAATTCAGGAAAAATGCAGGTACTCAGTTCGATCCTGAGATAGTAGAGGTTTTTGTTGAAAAAGTGCTATAAAAGTTGCATTTATTGAAAGTGAGGATGAATAAAAAGCCTCACTTTTTCTCATTTTCTAATTGCAGGGCCATATCATTGATTAAACTTCTTTAAAAAGTCAAAAGTATTTTCGAAATTTCTGTTGACATTGACGTTGCGCAAAGGTGTAAAGTAGTCTTACAGGGAGGTGAAAGCATGGAGTACACGGTGCAGAAGCTGGGAAAACTGGCAGGTGTCAGCACAAGAACCCTCAGGTATTATGATGAGATTGGCATCCTCAAGCCGGCAAGGATCAATTCATCGGGATACCGTATATATGGCGAAAAGGAAGTTGACAGGCTTCAGCAGATTCTCTTTTACAGAGAGCTGGGAGTCAGTCTGGAAAACATCAAGGAAATATTAACGTCGCCGAACTTTGACGGAGCTGAAGCACTGCGGGAACATCGTAAGAAGCTCCTTGAAAAGAAAGAGCAGTTGGAGCTGCTGATTGCCAATGTGGAAAAAACCATAGCGTTAACAGAAGGGAGAATAAAAATGACTGATAAAGAAAAATTTGAAGGCTTTAAGCAAAAGCTGATAGATGAAAACGAAAAGAAATACGGTAAGGAAATCCGTGAAAAGTATGGAAAGGACACAGTAGAACGATCAAACAAGAAATTAAAGAACATGACACAGGAAGAGTATGAAGCAGTTACCAAGCTAAATGAAAAATGTCTGTCAACTCTGGCAGAGGCTTTTAAGACAGGAGATCCTGCAGGAGAACTGGCTCAAAAGGCAGCGGAGCTGCATAAGCAGTGGCTGACCTTCTACTGGGACAGTTACTCAAAGGAAGCCCATGCAGGCCTTGCTCAGATGTATGTTGAGGATGAAAGGTTCAAGGCTTATTATGACAAGGAGCAGCCTGGTAGTGCGGAGTTTCTAAGAGATGCCATACTCATATATACAGGGATGAAGAAATAAATACATGACCTTATATATGCAATAAAAAGCGATTGGTGAATTCCAATCGTTTTTTTGCATTTTTGATTTAATAGATGCATGGTAATTCCATATTGTACAATAATTTGATAGAATTAAACTGTATGAAAAATAATCGGTCAGGAAATAGGATTCAAAAGGGGTGGCTTCATGGCTGAGAACAAGAAAATAAGAATTCTAGTGGCATTAGGCCTAACTATAATGTATGCAGTGCTGACCTTTTCCCCAAGTGAGGTAAGCGTTCAGGCAGATCCTTTTTCGGAGATTAAGGACAAGCTGGAAGATATTTCTCAAGAGGAAAAGGAAATACTGCAGAATCTGTTTATTCTGGCTCAGGATATTGAGTTGTTGGAGATAGAGGAAAAGAAGCTTTCCCAGGAAATAATGTCAATCAATCAGGATATTAAGGATTTGGAGGCTGTAATTGCAAAAGGAGAGCTTGATTTTGTAAAAAAGCAGGAGAGCTTAAAGCAGATTCTAAGAAGCTATCAGAGAATGGGTCCGGGATCATTTCTGGAAATAATACTTGAATCAGACAGCCTCAGTACTCTTCTTCAAAGGATAAATATACTTCGAGATCTTACCCGAAATACGGGAGAACTGCTGGAACAGCTTGAAGCAAGCGGAAAGAAGCTTTCTACAGAAAAAGCAAGACTTTCGGAAAAGCTGGCTTTGTCAGAAGAGAACCAAAGACAGTCAAAAGCAGCCTTGGATAAAAAGCTGGAACTGAAGTCGGAAAAGGAAGAATATCTTGCGTCTCTAAAGGGAGACAGGGAATATTATCAAGAGCATCTGATCAGTATTGAAAGGGTCTGGGGAGAGCTTAAGCTGTTTTTTCCTGAAGCGGCAAAGGAGTTTTCACGTATAATAGCAGAGGACAGCTTGCCCGCAGAAGCATTGAGGCTGACCTTTTCATTCATGGAAATCAGGGGGGCAATAGAGGATAAGATTATTAACGGAGTTGTATCGGAACATGCAAGTCTTCCCCAAATAATGTTTTCCTTTCATCCTGATGAAGTAGAGATAAGTATGCCGGAAAAGAACCTTGTTCTTTTGGGTACTTTTAAAATTCAGGATGGGCATACTCTTGTATTTGAGGCACAAAAGGGTAGCTTTTATGGAATGCCTCTGGAATCAGGGATTCTTGAGGAACTGTTCAGCAAGGGCAATCTGATATTGGATATAGAACCTTTGCTGGCAGGCAATAAAGTACATTCACTTGAAATCAAGGAAGGGTATTTGGAGCTTATTCATAGGATAAAACTATTCTGATTTGGAGGTAAGTTATGATTGAAGCAGTAGGTGTCAGCCTGGTATATCCTGAAGGTACGGCAGCACTTCAAAATATAAACCTTACAATAAAACCCGGCGAACTGGTTTATATAACCGGCCCCAGCGGATCTGGGAAAACCAGCTTTTTAAAGCTTCTGATGGGAATTGAGTATCCTACTGATGGTATCTTGAAGGTATTGGGACAACCTGTTGCAAAAGGACAAGCATCAGGAATAAGAAAGCTCCGGAGGAGTATTGGGCCGGTTTTCCAAGAGTTCAGGCTGATAAAGGGAAGGACTGCTATTGAAAATGTCATGCTGGGCATGCGGTTTTTGGATGTACCTTTTAGAAGCATAAAGGAAGAGGCCGCTAATGCTCTGGAAAAGGTAGGTTTGAGTCAGAAATCACGTTCAATGGTAGAACACCTGTCCTGGGGGGAGTGTCAGAGGGTAGCTATAGCCAGAGCGGTAGCAAGAAAGCCGGCATTGATAATAGCGGATGAACCCACAGGAAATCTGGATAAGGATAATGCAATGAAGATGCTGGAGCTGCTGAATTTATTCAGGGACGGTAAGACAACGGTAATAATAACCACTCATGCGACCCATCTGATAGAAGGTGAAAAAAATGCTGTGCATATACGGATGGAAAAGGGAAACATGAGCTTGGAAAGGCTGGGATGACTTAATGAAGAATATAATATGCAATTTGGGGTACTTCCTTAGGGAAGTCATAACGATCATACGAATTAACCCGATGTCCAACGTTTTTTCTCTTCTAAGCACAGCATTGATATTCTTTATTCTTGCAGCGGTGATATCCGGCTGGTGGATCAGCAGCGGAGTAGTGGAGGCTGTAAAGAGTGAGGCTGAAGTAAGTGTTTACTTCAGTGAAGGCCTTGAAGCTGCCGATACCAAAAGACTTACTGATCTGATACGGGATATTGAAGGAGTAAGAGAGGCAAGATTGGTAAGTGAAGAGGAAGCATACCTAAGGATGGAGCAGATACTGGGCAAGGAAGCCAAAGTGTTGGAATACCTTGCCGTCAATCCTTTCAGTCCGTTTATAGAAGTGAAGATACAAATAGAGGACATATCATCTATCCTCGGGGAATTTGAGCTATTGCCGAATATTGAGCATATTAGGGATAACAGGGAGATATTGGACCGAATAAGCAGCATTGCAGGTGTGCTTAGGGTGATGGGACTGCTGGTGGTAACAGCGGTGGGAATATCCACAATGGTAATAATATCCCACATCATCAGAATGGGAATATATGATAACAGGGAACAGATAAACACTCTTAGGCTGATGGGAGCCTCTGAAGCATTCATAGGATTTCCCTTCATACTCGAAGGACTGCTGCTGACCCTTGGAGGAGGGATAATAGCTTCCCTTCTGTCTGTATACACATTGAGATTTGTATATGCGCAAATGGCAGGGCCTCTGACTTTTATACCGCTGCCATCCGGTGAACTGCTGATTTCCCAACTTGTAATGCTTATTATGATTTTAAGTGCTGCATTGGGAATATCCGGCAGTATTTTTGGACTGTCATCGGCAAAAAACGTATAATGGGGATGTCAGGCCAAGCAGAGCAGACTTGAAAAGGAAAATGCTCTGTGCTATTATTGTAGTGAAATAAATAATATTGTACTAGGGGGGCTGGAAAGGCCAGCTGAGATAGAGAACCTATAAATCTCTGACCCTTTACCTGATCTGGATAATGCCAGCGTAGGGAAGTAATGTGTTTATACGGGAATATAAGCATAAATCCTTATTATGGGGTTTGTGTTTTTCTTTTTGACCCTCCTAGTACAAAAAACAGGAGGGGTTTTTTTATGCAAACTCAGAAACTGACTTTATCAGCTTTACTTGTGGCACTGGGTACAGTGGCGGGAAATATAATCTACATACCCGTTGGGGCGGCCAAGTGCTTTCCGGTGCAGCATACAATCAATGTGCTGTCTGCAGTATTGTTAGGCCCATGGTATGGAACGGTCAATGCATTTCTTATCTCCTTGCTCAGAAACATCTTGGGAACAGGCTCTTTGCTTGCTTTTCCGGGAAGTATGATAGGAGCTTTTATAGCAGGAGCCTTGTATGTAAAGCTCCGAAAGAAGCTGTATGCTATTGCTGGGGAAATATTCGGAACGGGAATATTGGGCGGTCTTGCAGCCTTTCCTATAGCCAAATTTCTGCTGGGCAGTGATGCGGCAGCCTTTTACTTCATAGTACCTTTTATGATAAGTACTGTTGGCGGAAGCGTAATTGGGTATATCATACTAGGGGCATTGGAAAAGAGCAATGCATCAGAAAAATTGAAGTACTAAGAAAGGAGATGTTTTCGTGAGGAATGTTTTGACAATAGCAGGCTCTGACAGCTGTGGAGGTGCAGGTATTCAAGCGGATATAAAGACCTTTTCTGCCCATGGGGTCTATGGGATGAGTGTGGTAACAGCCATAACCGCCCAGAACACACAGGGAGTATTTGCTGTTCAGGATATATCGGTTGAATTGATAACCAAGCAGATTGATGCAATATTCAGCGACATAAGAGTAGACGGACTGAAAGTAGGAATGGTTTCACAGATAGAAACAATAGAAACTATTGCTGAAAGGCTATGCTTTTACAAGCCTTCAAATATAGTAATAGATCCGGTGATGGTATCAAAAAGCGGATACCATCTGCTGAGGCCGGAGGCAAGAAAAGCACTGATAGACAGTCTCTTGCCCCGGGCAAACATAGTGACTCCCAATATTCCTGAAGCAGAGGTGCTGACAGGAACGGAAATCAGCAGTCTTAAGGATATGGAAAAGGCAGCCAAGATGGTTTTTGAAATGGGACCTCAAAGTGTACTGGTAAAAGGAGGACATCTTGATGACGAAGCAACGGATGTGCTCTTTGACGGGAAAAAACTTAGCTATTTTAAGAGCAGAAGAGTCAATACAATAAATACTCATGGCACAGGGTGTACCTTGTCCTCTGCCATTGTATCAAACCTGGCAAAAGGCTTACCTTTGGAAGAGGCAGTAGCTGCTGCAAAGAAGTATGTTACAGCAGCAATAGAAAACGCATTGTCCATTGGAAAAGGAGCAGGCCCAACCAACCATTTCTATATGTTATATAAGAAGGCGGGTATGTTAAATGAATAAATCAGATAATAATCTCACACTAATGAGCTTTTTTGCTCTTTGGTTCGGAGCAGCTATTTCCATTGCTGAAATATTGACAGGGGGACTAATTGCACCCCTTGGCTTTAAGAGTGGATTTGCTGCAATAATATTTGGGCATGTGATCGGTACTACAATTTTGGTTCTGGGCGGTATAATCGGAACGGAGGAAAGACTGCCATCCATAATGTCGACAGGAATAGCCTTCGGTAAGTATGGTGCTTTTGTGTTCTCGGTATTGAATATACTTCAGCTGCTTGGATGGACAGCTGTAATGATAATATCCGGAGCAAGGTTGGTAAATGATAATAACAGGAGTGATATATTGTTTATCTTGGAGGTTGATTAGTAATTGGATATCTGTGGAAAGGCAGGAGAGCTGCTGATAAATATAAGGAGAAACAGGCCTTTGATTCATCATATAACTAACTATGTGACTATGAATGATTGTGCAAACATCATTCTTGCCCTCGGGGGATCGCCTATAATGGCAAATGACCCTTCTGAGGCAGAAGAGGTGGCAGCGATGGCAAAAGCATTGGTGCTCAATTTGGGGACCCCTGGGAATGACAGCTTAAGGTCAATGCTGATGGCTGGGAAAAAGGCTAATGAGCTGAACATTCCTGTAGTCTTTGATCCGGTAGGTGCAGGTGTGACTTGTTTTCGGAAGGGTATGTGCACAAAGTTGCTTGCTGAAGTAAGGCCATCAGTTATAAAGGGTAATATTTCAGAAATCCTTCACTTATCGGGTAAGCCAAGCTGTTCTAGTGGAGTAGATTCTTCTGAGGAAGTGAGCAACATCGCCGATATAGTCAAGGGACTGGCAAAAGCCATGGATTGTGTTGTCGCAGCTACCGGACGGACAGACATAGTATCGGATGGAAGCATCACATATGCTATAAGCAACGGACATGAAATGCTGTCAAGAATAACCGGCACAGGCTGTATGACATCATCTCTTATCGGAGCATTCTGCAGCTTAACACCGGACTGTTTTACAGGTGCAGCGGCAGGCATCCTGGCAATGGGAATATCAGGCCAGCTGGCTCATGACAGCCTATTGCCCGGTGAAGGTGTTGGAATGTTCAAGGTGAGACTGCTTGATAATGTTTACAGACTTGACAAGGAGATATTTATAAGGAAGGGTGAGATATATGTTCAATAAGGAGGAGGTAAACTATTCCTTATATCTGATAACAGACAGAAAAGGACTGGGGGACAAGGAACTTCAAGATAGTGTAGAGGCTGCTGTGAAAGGCGGAGTCACTTTGGTGCAGCTGAGAGAAAAGAATTTGACAGGGAATGAATACTACCAAACGGCTGTGAGCTTAAAGAGGCTGCTGAGAAAATACAATGTTCCGCTTATTATCAACGACAGAGTAGATATAGCTTTGGCAGCATGCGCCGATGGAGTGCATCTGGGGCCTGAGGATCTGCCCATACCTATAGCAAGAAAAATCCTGGGTCCGGACATGATTATCGGTGCATCTGCCAATTGCGTTGAGGAAGCCGTTAAATTCAGGAAACAAGGTGCAGATTATCTGGGAATTGGGGCCTTGTTTCCTACAAAAACAAAGAATAATACAGAATCCGTAAGCATGGAGCAACTGAAACATATAAGAAAAGCAGTTGACATACCTATGGTTGGGATAGGGGGCATAAATGCTGTGAATGCTTCTTTAGCAAAGGCTGCCGGTATTGATGGGGTAGCAGTGGCTTCTGCTATATTAGGAGAGGAAGATGTATTTAAAGCAGCATGGGTATTAGCAGACATTATTAAACAATAAATGCTGCAGAATATTTCAATAATTGTTGTTAATTTTTCGTTAGTATAATAAAATCAATATATAATTAATATTCAGCCAGCCCAAAAGTAATACTATTATAAAGAAAAGGAGGTTTTTTATGATAGTTACAACAACACCTTCTGTGGAAGGAAAGAAAATAGTTGATTATAAAGGTATAGTATTCGGGGAAGTGATATCCGGTGTGGATTTCATAAAGGATTTCGCCGCAGGACTGACCAACTTCTTCGGAGGACGCTCCGGCTCCTACGAAGGCGAACTTATAGAAGCAAGAGAAAAGGCGATTGCTGAAATGGTAAGCCGTGCTGAAAGTGTAAGAGCCAATGCAATAGTCGGTGTGGATATAGATTATGAAGTACTGGGACAGGGAAACAATATGCTTATGGTTACAGCTTCGGGGACAGCTGTGGTTGTGGAATAAAACAGGGAAATACAAAGGAGGAAACGCTATGAGCTTCAAAATGACTGACAAGGTAACCTGGGTAGGGAAGATCGACTGGGAGCTGAGGAGCTTTCACGGAGATGAATATTCTACACATAGGGGATCTTCATATAATTCATACCTCATAAAAGGCAGGAAGAATGTACTGATTGATACCGTATGGGCACCTTTTGCAGAAGAATTTGTTGAGAACCTGAAAAAGGAAATAGACCTTGACAAAATAGACTATATAATTTCAAATCATAGTGAGGTGGATCACAGCGGGGCATTGCCTCTGCTGCTGAAGGAGATACCCAATACCCCGGTTTACTGTACTGCAAATGGGGCTAAGACACTTAAAGCCCACTACCACGAGGATTGGAATTTTGTTGAAGTAAAGACAGGGGATACTCTGGATATTGGTGATAACAAGCTGATATTTGTGGAGGCAAGGATGCTTCATTGGCCGGATAGTATGTTTACCTATATGACAGGTGAGAACATACTGTTCAGTAATGATGCTTTTGGGCAGCATTATGCCTCTGAGCTGATGTATAATGATTTGGTGGATAATGGGGAGCTCTATCAGGAAGCAATAAAATACTATGCAAACATACTGACACCCTTCAGCCAATTGGTCACCAAGAAAATTGAAGAGGTGCTAAGCCTTAAGCTGCCGGTGGATATGATAGCTCCCAGCCATGGAATAATTTGGAGGGATAATCCCACTCAGATAGTGGAGAAATATATGGAGTGGGCTAAGGCTTATCAGGAAAACCAGATTACAATAGTATACGACAGCATGTGGAATGCTACAAGAAGAATGGCGGAAGCCATAGCGGAAGGTATAAGGGCAGTAGATAAGGATGTGGCAATAAAGCTTTTTAATGCAGCCCATTCTGATAAAAACGATGTGATAACAGAAATATTCAGATCAAAGGCTGTTCTGTTCGGATGTTCCACTGTCAATAAGAGTATAATGCACGCAACAGGAGGAATGCTGGATATGATAAAAGGCATGGGCTTTAAGAACAAAAAAGCCGCAGCCTTTGGTTCCTACGGATGGAGCGGAGAATCGGTTGCTATACTAACCGAAAAGCTTAAGGATGCCAAGTTTGAGGTGATCAGCGACGGGATAAAGGAACTGTGGAATCCTGATAAGGAAGCAAGGGAAAGGTGTGTCAGCTTCGGATCGGATTTTGCTGGCAAACTATAATTTTTTTGAATGATATTATGCCGGATGCCAAGGTTTGAACTTTGGCATTCGGCATTTTACTTTTGTAGGGGCGCTCATTGCGCATCCGTCAATTAAATAAGATGGAACAGTTCCATTTGAAACTTTTTCTAAAAATATACCGTCTAAATAAACAAAAGGCAGCAAATAGAAATATAAGACGGTACTTGCGGTAAAGAAATCAACTTCATGAACCGCCGAAAAGAGAGGTAGAATTGAATATGTTTAAAAAGGAAAAAATTATAAAATCAGTTTCACTGGGGATGTCTACGATAGTACTTGTAAGTGCAGGCCTGCTTTCCGGATGTACGACACCGGTGAACAATAAAGATGCAGACAAAGCTGAAGATAATAATCCTCCCGCCCTGCAGGAGAATAAGGAAGACCGGATAATGCCTGAGTTCATGGCACTTGTCGAAAAGGGGTCCAAGCCTGATAGTATAATCGCTTTTATGGATAAAAAAATCGCCGGTGTTTCGAAGGCTGATGCTTCGAAGATGATTGTTGAACTGGAAAAAGCACAGCAGAATCATATGGCAGAGCTGGAGGAAAAATTCTACAGTGACGCAAAGCTGCAAGAGGCTCTGGCAAATATATATCTGAAGGATTTT
>JAWLHF010000115.1:0-9384 GCA_041690515.1 Clostridiaceae bacterium
TAAGAAAGCTGGATTCCTTACAAGAGATCCAAGAATGAAGGAAAGAAAGAAGTACGGTCTCAAAAAAGCAAGAAGAGCTCCTCAGTTCTCAAAGAGATAATATTTCAAAAACAGAACCTCTCAAACACTTATGTTTGGGAGGTTTTTTATGCAGTGGCTTGGAATATGAACCATCCATCCTTGACCGAAAACTGGTATACTCCGCCATGCTTTTCTATGATATGAGCCATACTTTTTGTACCGTAGCCATGCCCCTGCTCTCTTGTCACAGGAAAGCCCTGATGGAACACCGGCTCTGCTTGATATCTGTTGCGAACGTCAATACATAGCTTATTGTTTTTAGAATAAGTACGCAGCTTGATGAAGCGTTTATTTCTGTCGACTATACTTTGTGCGGCATGTATGGCGTTTTCCAAAGCGTTTGACAATAATGAACAAAGCTCGGTGTCACTGAAGGCAAGTGTGTCAGGCAGCTTCACATTTACAGTCAGTTTGACTTCCGATTGCTTTGCCTTGGCGGCGAAAGCGGATATAACCAGATTGACGGTTTCATTTTCACAATAGCGTATGGGTGTGATGGCATCAATGTCTGACTGGGCAGTCTGCAGATACTCCTTGATCTCATTCATAAGACCCTTGGATGCCAGCCCCTGTAAAAGAGCAAGATGATGGCGCATATCGTGCCTATAGGCTGCGGCACTCTGCTGAATCCTACGTAACGATTCAAGCTCTGTTTGCGACTGCCTGAGCTGCATATCCAGCATATCCCTCTCTCTTTGAAAATCCGCCTGCTTCTGAGTTTCGATATAATAAAGGATGATGAACACAAAATAGAAAATAGACACAGTTGAGGGCATGAACTGCACCGCCAATTCTGCGCCGCTGTACAGCACATCTGTGTAGATGGTGGTAACGTAATCAAAAATATAATAAAAAAACGGTACTCCGCCTAATAGCAGGCAGGATTTTGGGGATTTAACCATAAGCTGCCGGACCGACCCGATTACATGTATTTTCAGCAGATAATAAGCCAGAAACACAGCTGCAATATAAAAAACGTGGTCTGTGATTTTGCTGCCAAAGGCGGCACCTGCAAGGAAGCCGATCCAGCGCGGTACCTGACAGCACAGATAACCGGTAAGCACGCTGATAGCGGATATGTGCCACGGACACTTATAATATAGTGATAAAATAATTATAATCGGCAGATGGACTATCAGCGGATACAGCTTTGATGTTGTATCAATGCCCAAAAACCACCAGCTGACCAGCTGTACAAAAAGAAAATATACACATATAAAGCCGACGATAAGCCTGTTCTTCCGTGTGGATTCTATACCTGCAAGGAGAACCGACACCATCACGCCAAAAATCAACGAAAATCCAAATCGTATTAATCCAATAACAGTTACTATCATTTTTCAGCGCCTCCATTCATCGGCTTATTCGCCTTCCATTTGATAAGCCAGATACCGCTCCTTTATTTCCCGTGCTTTTCCCTGAGAAATAGGAATACGCGAAAGCGTCTGCAAGGTCACCTGGTGATTATCAATGGTATCTATATACTGCATGTTCACAATATAGGAACGATGGGTTTTAATAAACTGCCCATATTTCATAAGATTGTCGCAGGCAGAGGTGAAACTCTCCGAGCATTCAACCACCTTTCCGGACAGCAGATGATACAACACATTTCTGCCGATGACCTCAGCAAATACCAAATTGGAGATGAGTATTCTCTGAATTCCCTCATTGCTTTTTACTACTATCGCAGCTTCATTTTTGTCCGCATTTATACGTTCCAATATATCATCAAAGGTAAAAAACAGCTTTTCTTTTGATATGGGCTTTAACACATAGTTAATAGCTTTCACCGAATAGCTTTCCAAAGCAAACTCGGGGGATGATGTAAAAAACAGAATCGGTGCAGTTTTATCAAAGCCGCGTATCTCCTTTGCCACTTCAATGCCAGTAAAACCCGGCATAATAATATCCAGGCAGTATATATCAAACCGCTTCCCCTTCTCCAGGGAAGAAATCAATTCAAATCCATTCTGGAAAATCGCATATTCACAGTCCAGATGCTTTGATTCTCTGTATTGGTTAATGAGCTGTACCATATTGGACAGCTCGTCTATATTATCGTCGCAGACCGCAATTTGTAACATAAGCATTCCTCCGTTTCTTACCCCTTATTTTAGCATAATAACCGAATGTTCGACACTATATTTCATGTCAAAAAAATCATGTTTCATGCAGGACACGGTTTTGGATGAAAGGTTTTTGATAGAGTGAACTTTGTGAATGTTAATAGACACAATGCAACAGAAAATGGAGGATTTATTATGCTCACAAACTTAATCACAATTATCACCATTGCTGTGGTAATTGTTCTATGGGTGATCTCTACTCAGCGGAGGCTGGTGATACTTGATGAAAATATCAGTAATGCCATGAGCCAGATCGGAGTGCAGCTGTCAAGCCGCTTCGATGCTCTGACTGCTCTTTTGGAATGGACAAAGGGCTATGCACAGCATGAAAGCGAAACACTGATTGAAACCATCAAATCAAGGAGAAGTGTGATTACTGCAAAATCCACACCGGAGGATGTGATGCACCAGGAAGGGGTTATTTCCGAGGCCTTGGGCAGGATTGCCATGGTAACTGAGCAAAACCCCGACTTGAAGGCTAACAAGAACTACATCAAAACTATGGACGCTGTGGAAACCTTTGAAAATATGGTACGAACCAGCCGTTTGATTTACAACGACAGCGTCACAAAGCTGAACCGAGAAATCCGAATGTTCCCGGTCTCCATGATTGCCGGGCTGCTGGGCTTCCGACAAAAGGAATATCTGGTGGAACAGGCTTCCAAGGCTGATATGCCATGTATGAAATGAGGTACATTATGGGCAGAAAAGTCAGCAGCCTGATACTATGCTTTGTCCTGCTGCTGGTCCTCCCTCTCCATGCATATGCTACAAATCATGTAGATGCCATTGATATTCAGACTGTAATTTATGAGGATGGCTCTATGAGCATAATCCAAGACTGGGAAGGCAGCTTTGAATCGGTAAAGGAAAAAGACTTTGAGAGCAGTAATTACGATGGTTCTGAATACTCAGATGGGGAAATATCCATATTGGGATTGATTGTTGTTATGTTGCTGTCTATAGGATTTCCCACAGGACTTATTATTTGGCATGGGAAGCGAAAAAAGAGATAATTCTCAGTCAGGAAAAGCGTAGCGATGGAGGAGAAGTCAGCTCCATGGTCGGCGGAACAAGATAGTATATGAAATAAATGGAGGACAATTCACTCCTTTTCCAAGGCTCTGCTGAGGGCACATGCCGTTATGCCAGCACCGTGCTTGAGCGTGTCATGGCCCTTACGCCGCAGATTGCTCAGTTTTTTCTAAACAGACGAATGGCTCGTGCCATTGACAAGCTGAATGACGGCAAAGAGAACACAGCAGCACCGACGCAGTATTTTGATATTCCGGAACCCTTTCATTCATTTAATGTGGAGCTGCATTTTGACCATCCCTACTGGACGGTAATCAAATGCGACATGGAGGGCCCAAGGTTTTCTAGACAACAGCCGGATGTGAACGAGTACATCCATGACTATAATCGCTGTATTGAAGAAATCTAAAAGCTGGTGCTTTCATTAAAGACGGTTTCCTTTCAGGGTTTGCCGGGGCAGTTCATAGGCTCTGGGCCTTTGGCAGCACAGACGGTGCATAAAGCAATTACACCCCCTGCCGACAGCATCGAAGAGATCAGAAAATACAAATCACTTATGGAGGAAGGAATTATTACACAACAGGAATTCGAAGCAAAGAAAAAACAGCTATTAGGTATATAAGGAGGATTTAGGATATGAGCAGAAAATACTTAGCTTACTTCTAGTAGTGAGCATGCTGTTTACCATGCTGTCCATCGCTGCAATGGCGGAGGCAACAGATGCTCAATTTGACGCAGATTTTGAAATTATAGAATCAGAACCCTTAGACGAATCCATTGAGGATATGGGACTTTCCGATTACCTGACTGATACTTTGGAAACCACCTTCGGTTCTGACATAGAGGAAGATACTGAGCTGCAGACAGTTGCGGATGCAGTATATGACTTCGAGGAGGAGGAACTTATAGGAGACAATACAGTCAGTGAAGAGTCGCCGGAGGTTACCGGGATGATGAAAGCAGTTGCTGCACCTATGGCTATGAACAAAGCCCCGGATTTGAGTGAATATGACAATGTAGCAGTCACGGCGAGTATGGATTATTGTGGAAGTCCGGTGGTTGCATTTAATGTGAATTACATCGGAGATTATAAATATCTCAAGTTTGGGCCTGCTGTCCCGCTTACCGGTACGGCAACAATCAGCAATACAACACCAAGAATTGGCGGTGTGCTGAATGGCTCCCTTGTAGGAGGCAACAACTCTGGTACTTTATCCTATGTATGGAAAGCATCCGGAGAAGAAGTCGCTACAGGAGCCAGCTATACTATAACTAAAGCAGACTTCGGAAAAGCAATAACCGTAGAAATAAGCTCAAGTGTAGAAACGGGAACAATAACAAGCTCTTCAACTGCTGCAGTGTTGAAGAAAGAGGCACCGGCAGCAACGGTTGCTCCTACATTAGCTTCAAAGACAAGTAATAGTGTTACTCTTGCAGCTAATGCTCTTTATGAGTACTCAATGAACGGCATCACATGGCAGGCATCAAATGTATTTAGCGGTTTGACAGCAAGTACTTCTTATACCTTCTACCAGAGAATAGCTGAGACAGACGATACCGAAAGCTCAGCAGCCAGCATCAGTCTCAGCGTCACAACAGATGCAGGCAGCGGTGGCTCTGGCGGTGGTGGCGGAAGTTCATCAAGAGATGACAGAGACTCCGACAGAGGCAGAGATTCAAAAGCTAATACAAGCCCTGCAGGCAGCAGCGTTATCACCATAACTTCATCTGCTCCGGACAGTCCCAATGCTCCGACACAGGGGGAAATCAAGGTAAAAGCTAACGCAGACGAAAAGGGAAATGCAGTTGTAAATATTACCGGCCAAAATGTAACAGATGTTATCAACAAGGTAACAGAGGCTGCACAGAGAAACGGCAATGCGCAAAATGGAATCACTATGGTACTCAATGTGGTAACTGGCGGAAAGCCCGTCTCAAATGTAACGGTCAATCTGCCGAAGGTTGTGCAGGATACCATCATTGCCAGGAGAATAGTAAACACCATCGTGGTGGTGGTGGACAATCCAAACATCAGAATCAGCATGGACCTGCCGACTGTTGATGCAATAAACCGGCAGGCAAAATCCGATGTAAATGTTACAGCTGCCCGCAGGAACAACAGTGAGCTGACCGGAGATGCAAGAAAAGCCATCGGCACCCGCCCGGTATTCGACCTGAAGGTTAACTACGGCAGCGGCAGACAGGTGCAGAGCTTTGGAGACGGAAGCGTATGGGTGACTATTCCGTACAACCTCGGTGAAAATGAGAAAGCCGAGAATATCTGTGCAGTATATATAGATGAGAATGGAAAGGTACACTGGCTCACCGACTCTGTCTATGACAATGCGGAAAAGGTACTGCGCTTTAGAACAAACCACTTCTCAGCTTACGGCGTAGGCTACAGGGAAGAGATGCCGGCATTCACAGACATTGAAGGCCACTGGGCAAAGCAGGACATTGAGTTCATTGTAAGCCGCGGCTTGTTCAAGGGTACCTCTGAGACCACCTTCAGCCCTGACATGGATATGACAAGAGGAATGTTCATCACAGTATTGGGAAGGCTGGCAGACGCAGATGGCAGGTATTTTCACCGGCAAGGACGGCAACCTGTTCGACCCGCAGGGAACAGCCACCAGAGCCGAGATATCGGCAGTACTGCGGCGCTTTATGGAGTTGCTGAGCTCCAATGACACTAAGTAGAGTTGATATACCACCTTTACATTACAAAAAGATGACAGTTTTGGGACGATTGAACGCAAGCTGGAAGGTTATAAGAAGGCATTTTTGCCTTCTTTGTTTTCTGCACGAAGGTAAAGGCAGTGTGTTCAATAATGGAAGGATTGCATGTAGATGACATGTGTTTATGTGCCATATAAATGTACAAACCGACAAATTATAGGAAAAGTGATGTAAATTAATAGAAAATTTTGATATAATGATAAGGAGTGTTTCTATTTATTAATTATCAATTGAACTTACAAGGGGGGAACATCACATGGAATTCAAACTGGGACAGTTGATTGTAGTCCTTTCGCCATTCACCGATACGGAGCTATATGGAAGCATAAAATATACCACAGACGAATCACTTACGCTTACTGTCAAGACTGCAGGGCTGTTGAAAGAGGGCTGGGATATCTTGTGCCTGGCGCTGGATAACAGTGATGTATATGAGTTTTATAGTAAGGTAGAGGTTTTGGAAGGAAACACAGTGTTGATATCAAGGCCATTAATAGACAGAATGAGCGCGGTGGAAAAAAGAAGATTCAGCAGAGTTGATTGCGAAATAGCTTTTATAGGGAGACCGATGTTTATTAATAATGTGTCAATAGCTAATATGGGTAAAACATTCCATGGAAGAATAAAGAATATCAGTGCCGGAGGAATTCTGGCAGAAACCAATCTATGCCTTCCGAAGGATATGATTTTCGGCTTCAAGTTAAAGGCAAACTACTTCATAGATTGTATGGCAAAAGTAAAAAGGGTGAATGAGGTTCCAAATGAGAATAAGCATGAAATGGGCTGTGAATTCATAAGCATGAGCATGGAGGATATAAAAGCCATATCCATGTTCACCTTTAAAGAGCAGTTAAAGAGGAAAAGGAAAGAACTTTACGAAAGCATTTTCAGGTAATCAAGGTCATGAGATTTAGAGGAGCAAATACATATTATTAGGGAGGCTGTGAATGGATAAATTTGGAGGTACAGAATTCAAGAGCATAAGTTTGCCCAGGCTTAACAACCTTAAGCCTAACATAGAGTCTACTGCCCTAAAGCTGATGGAGGAAGCGGGGGAACTGGCTCAGCTTATCGGCAAATATAGGGGACTCAATGGAGAAAATTGCAGAATGGAAGAAAAACAGGCAGTGGACAGAATATCCGAAGAGCTGCTGGATGTGGCACAAGTTGCAATTTCAATGATGTTCGTCTTGGAAGAAAATTACTCGATAGATATACAGGAGAAGGTTAACAGTCATATTGAGAAGCTTATTAGGAAAGGATATATAAAGGGCTAGTGGGAGACACTTTGGAGCACTGGCTCGGGGTACGAGGAATGTCAGGGTATTTCTTCAGGGCAATGATTACGAGTTACGAGGAGTAGGGGCGACCAATGGTCGTCCGCAAGAATCTCTTCAAGAAGGGATATGTACACATTATGATAAACGTATTAGCTATTTACGGCAGCCACAGGAGGGGGCAAAACAGTGATATGCTGGTTGACAAGATTCTTGATGGAATTGGAAGAGATAATGTCAGCGTAAAGAAGATATATGCTTCTGCTCCTGATATCAAAAGCTGTACGGCTTGTGAAGGCTGTTACAAAATGGGTCAGTGTGTGTTAAAGGATGATATGCAGCAGGTATATCAAGACATTGATAAGGCAGATATTGTGATTGCATCCTCACCGGTGTACTTTTACACCGTATCTTCTGATATGAAGAGGCTTATTGACAGGTGTCAGGCTGTATGGGCAAGTAAATACAAGACAGGCAGCACCCTAATATCCAAGAAAAACAGGATAGGATACATTGTCTGCACTGCCGGCGAACCTGAGGAAAAAAGCTATTTTGATTGTACCCTAAAGGTTTTTGATATATTCTATAAGTGTATAAACACAGAGCTTATCGGCAGTTTGCTGGTTGCAGATGTTGACAATCAGCATGTCAAGAACAGGAAGTATGTTCAGGTAAGAGCCCTTGAAGCAGGCCGCCAATTAAGGGGAAACTTCAAAAAATAAAGTTTCCGTTCTTGTATATTAACTCACCGTCTGCGTATACCTCTCCACCATCTCTCATATCACACAGCATATCCCAATGAAGTCCGGATTCATTTCTTGAGCCTGTTGACGGATATGCTGCTCCCAGAGCTATATGAATGGTTCCTCCTATTTTTTCATCAAAAAGCATATTATTGGTGAATTTCTTTATACCATAATTGGTGCCAAATGCGAACTCTCCGGCATAGGATGCCCCTTCGTCCATATTTATCATTTCATTCAGGAATTCTTCGCCTCTTTTTGCTTCAGACTTAATTACCCTACCCTTTTCAAAGGTGAGCAGAATATCTTCTACCTGAGTACCGGATTTTATTGCCGGAAACGTATAGCGTATATGTCCATTCAGGGAATCTTCCACAGGACCGGTAAAAACCTCACCGCTGGGCAGGTTTGTAGTGCCGCAGCTGTTTACCCAGGTTCTGCCGCCAACCTTCAAAGACAGGTCAGTATCCTTTGCTACTATTCTGATGTGATCCTTCCCAGTTAGGAAATCCACGATTTTCTGCTGGTCTTCCTTGAGTTTTTTCCACTCAGCAATAGGATCTTCCTTATCTGCAAAGCATGCCGAAAATACAAAATCTTCGTATTCAGAAAGGGACATATTTGCTTCCATTGCACCTGCAACAGTAGGGAAATGGGTTATACACCAACGCAGGCTGCTATCAAGTGCCTGCCGTTTTGCAGTTTGTTTCCGATGAGAAGCCTCCATACGGCTTATCTTCGCAGGGCTGATATTTATTAGGGGCTTACTGTGGAAACTGCCGCCTATCCTCAATGTCGCATTATATTTTTCTGTGCTGCTTTTCACCACAGGAGAAACATACCTTATCTGCTCGTCACTTCCGTATTTGTATAATATCTCCTGAAGCTCCTCCACCTGTACCCGCACATCGGGATTTGCACCTCTTAGGATTGCTTCCTTATATACTTCCTTAATAAGGGGTATGGTTATTTCATATCCCTGGATAAGAAAAGCATCTCCTTCTTTTATGGAAAGAGAATACTCCACTAGTACTTTGGCCAATCTGTTCAGTCTTTCGTCTACCAATCAAACAACCTCCCGGATATATTCTTAACGATACAAGGTTATTATATCAGAAAATTAAGTTTGTTTTCTTGATAGTTGATATTTCACTGAACATCTGCTTATGACATGATCTCATCCCTTCATTGATAGAGGACTGCAAAGTATGTTTCATGTTCTCCCGACATATATTGGTGAATATTATAGAATATAAGACGGTTAATTACAGTATGCTTGTGTTCGGAGGTGCAGGGGTTGAGATTCAGACTATACATAATTGACAGGAGAAAGGCTGCCAGGTACATTTTCAAATTTGCATGGGTACTGGCCCTTTTGAT
>JAWLHF010000116.1:0-9215 GCA_041690515.1 Clostridiaceae bacterium
TGAAAAAGGACTTGTCAGTCAGCCCCATACCGCTGATTTCGTCCTGTTCATAATCATTCTTGCTGATAAACTCATCAAACCCTAAAGTCCTGTACATAACGCTCCTGTTCCAGAAACCCGCTTTATAAGCATGCATGGCAGCTGTATGATAGCCTTCCTCCTTCAGCCTTTTGGCAAGCGAGTAATAGTCATTTCCCGAATACCTTATATATGCCGAACCTTCTTTTGCAGGGAACATCGAAACATTGGACAGTAGCTCGGCATCAGAAGTCCCCCCTCCCGCAGTCTGGGTATAGTAGTTATCAAAATATATACTGCTCTTTATCAGTCTGTTTAGGTTTGGTGTTATCTCCTGTCCATTTACGCTTCTGTTTATAACAAATTCCTGCAGGGCTTCCACTTGAACAACAATGAGATTCTTGCCCTTTCCAACCCCAAACAGTTTGGGGGCTGAAGGTTGATTGGCTTTCTTAAGCCTGAAGAATTCCAGCATTTCGCCCTTCTTGTCTGTTGATACGGCCAACGCTTCCTTATCCTTGGACTTCACAAACTTAAATGCATCAATCCCATGAAAGCTTAAAAGGCCGATGTTCTGTACTATATAAACCCTGTCATAAAAGGATTTGAATATGTTAGGCTGGCTCTTCAACAGGCTCGATACCCCATAGCTGCAAAAACAAAAGCCTACTGCCAGAGCTGATATGGTACATATTAATCTCCTGCCATACCCTTTGACATTGCATCCGCCTGGCATCTTGACCACTGAAAATACAAAGGGCAGAACTATCAGGTCCAGTACAAATATAATATCATAAACATGCAAGAGACTTATTACACTGCTTTTCACAGAGGTAACAGCAGAGGCTTGTGATATAACCGGCATTGACAACACATCGCTGAAGTACCTGTAAAACAGCATGTCTGCAATAATAATGAAGGTAACTATACAGTCAATACAGTACAGTAAAGCAAGCCGTGCTTTATGAGATATCAAGCCCGTCCAGCATACCAGCAGCAATGCAGTACCTGCAACAGAAGCGACCAGTGCAATGTTCATGATACTGTTGATTTCTATCATCATATTGAAAAGCAGCATCTTTAAGGCTATAAGCAGATAAAATACAACAATTTCATTAGCAATGCTTTTTTTAATAACCGGACTTATTCTGTCAGTAAATTTAGATTTCATTGTGTCATCTCCGAATCTGTTTTATTTCATATTTGTTTATACGATTTTAACAAGGTATATTCTACATCAACTATTGTAAGCTAACAAGCCGGATATGGATTTTTATAACTTGTCTTTTGTTTTATCCTATGATTTTTCCAAACCTGTTGTTCTATAAAAATTAGCGGACGCGCAATGCGCGCCCCTATAGCATAATTAAAAGCGCTCAATTGAGCGCTTTTGAATTAGAGTTCGTGTATGAACAACCCGCTTCTGAGCTTTGGTTCGAACCAGGTTGATTTTGGCGGCATTACCTGCCCGGCATCTGCTATTGACATAAGGTCGTCAATGGTAGTCGGACACATGGAGAAAGCTACTTTCATGCCTGCATTCACTCTTTTCTCCAGTTCCTTGAGTCCTCTGATGCCTCCTACAAAGTCTATCCTCTTGTCTGTTCTCGGATCCTGAATACCCAGTATAGGGTTAAGAAGATTGTTCTGCATGATGGATACATCCAACCTGTCAACAGGGTCGTTCTCATTGAAAGTACCTGCTTTGGCAGTCAGCTTATACCACTTGCCCTCAAGATACATTCCAAAGGTATGCTTTGCTGAAGGCTTGAAAGGGCCATCGCCATTATAAGCTTCTACTTCAAATTTCTCTTTTACCTTGTTTACAAATTCCTCTGAACTGTTACCATTCAAGTCCTTTACCACTCTGTTGTAATCCATTATGTAAAGCTGCTCATCGGGGAAAAGAACAGAAAGGAAGAAGTTGAATTCTTCATCACCCTTATAGTTGGGGAATTGCTCTCTTCTCTTAATGCCTACCTTTACTGCAGATGCGGAACGATGATGTCCATCAGCTATGTACAAATAGTCAATAGCATCAAACTCGGCTTCCAGCTTACTGATCACAGCTTCATCGTCAATCACCCATACCGTATGGCCTATACCATCTTCTGATACAAAGTCATATACAGGCTTGTGATTTGTCATCCATCCGTTCACCATATCATTAATAGCTGCCTTAGCCTTATATGTGAGGAAAATGGGACCTGTGTTGGCATTGCAGTAATCAACATGATTTATCCTGTCCTGCTCCTTGTCTGCTCTTGTGAATTCATGCTTCTTTATTATATTGTTCATATAATCATCTATTGAAGTACAGCCAACAAGACCAACCTGAGCTCGACCGTCCATAACCTGTTTGTATATGTACAGGCAATTATTCTTATCCTGTATGAATGTGCCGTCCTTTATCATTGCCCTCATATTGTCCCTGGCCTTCTCATATACTCTTTTATCATACAGGTCAATGGAAGGGTCAAGATCTATCTCTGCCTTATCAACATGCAGGAAGGAATACGGATTACCTTTGACCATCTCCCTTGCCTCATTGCTGTCCATTACGTCATATGGAAGAGCCGCTACCTTATCAGCCAGCTCCGGTGTAGGCCGTATTGCCTTAAACGCTTTTACTGTTGCCATTATTCTCTCTCCTATTCAAAGTGGTTTTGAATAATCTGAACGATTTCTTCACCTATTCTTTCCTGTGCTTCAGCTGTCTGAGCACCTATGTGAGGTGTGAGAGAAATCTTATCATGTGTATATATTCTTTCATTCTTGGTAGGCTCTTCTGCAAATACATCAAGTGCCGCAGCCGCAACCTTTCCTGAGTCAAGAGCTGCCAGCAGCGCATCTTCGCATACTACACCGCCTCTTGCTGTATTGACAATGAGCACTCCATCCTTCATCTTTGCCATCTGGGCTTCTCCTATAACAGGCTTCTTATCCTTTGAGCCCGGTATGTGGACAGATATAAAATCAGCAGCCCCCAGCAAGTCATCCAATGTCATGTATTTGTAGTCGTTAAAGCCTTCCTTTGGTCCGCTGGTGTTTGTATAAACAACCTTCATACCCAAAGCGTGGGCTCTTTTCGCTGTTTCCCTTGCAATTCTTCCAAAACCTACAAGACCCAGAGTCTTGCCTGCCAGTTCGATGCCTTCATACTGCTTCTTGTTCCATTTTCCTTCTCTCATTGTATGGTTGGCTATATGCATATGCCTTGCGAGGCAGAACATATGACCTATTGCAAGCTCTGCAACTGAAGCACTGCTGGCATTTGGAGTGTTGTTCACTGTTATTCCGTTCATCTTTGCGTATTCCACATCAATGTTGTCAACTCCGACACCACCGCGTATTATCAGTTTAAGCCTTCCTGTCTCCAGGGCTGCATCAATGATGGGCTGTCTGACCTTTGTAGCTGAACGTACAACAACTGCATCGAAGTTCTTAAGCTGCTCCTTCAATTCTTCAGGCTCATAAAACTGCTCCACAACCTCATATCCGCTGTTCCTAAGCTTTTCAACGGCGGATTTTTCCATTCCGTCAGTCACAAGTATTCTTTTCATAATCTCCTACCCCTCTTACAGTCCTAATATTTCATCAATATTCTTGATCAGTTCCTTAACTTCATCCAAGGTATAATCACCCATATGTGATATTCTGAAGGTGACATCCTTTAAGTCTCCATAACCGTTGGAAATTGTAAAGCCTCTTTCTCCCAACTGCTTGTTGAGGTCTCCTACGCTTATGCCTCTTGTATTCTTTATGGTTGTAAGGGTGTTTGACAAATATTTCGGGTCTTCTACGAATAATGCAAAGTTCTTCTTTGCCCATCCACGTACATATTCTGCCATCTCTATATGTCTTGCAAATCTCTTCTCATTTCCTTCTGCAAGCATCCTATCCAACTGGTAATCCATTGCAAACATATGGGACAATGACGGAGTTGATGGATACTGGTGATCTTTCTTCCTTATTACATCATAAAGCTCAACCAGGTCGAAATATAATCCTCTGTTTTCTACCTGCCTTGCAGCTTCAATAGATCGCTCTGTTACTGAACATATTGCCATACCTGCCGGCAATCCCATACATTTCTGTGTGGAGGTTATACATACATCTATTCCCCATTCGTCAACCTTTATATCCGTTCCTCCCATTGAGCTTACTGTGTCAACAAGATAAAGCACATCCGGATATTTTGATTTCAGAAGCGCACCAATTTCGTCACATGGATTCATGATACCCGCAGACGTTTCATTGTGGGTAACTGTGATAACATCATATTTTCCTGTTGAAAGAGCTTCATCAACCATTGCCGGTGTAGTCGGCTGTCCAGGTACAGAAGAGAACTTATCAGCCGGTACTCCATTGGCCTTTGCCATCTTGAACCATCTGTCCCCAAAAGCTCCTACAGAAAATACTGCAGCTCTTTTTCTTGTACAGCAGCGAATTGCCGCTTCCATAAGGCCGCTTCCTGAAGATGTTGAAAGTATTATCTGGTTCTTTGTCTGGAATATCTTCTGCATTTTTTCAGAGATACCTCTCTGCAATGCAGATGCTTCCTTTGAACGGTGCCCTATCTGCGGTGTGGCCATTTTCTGCAGTACATCCTCGCGTACATCAATTGGACCTGGGATAAACAGTTTTTTGTGCATTTTTTTTCCTCCTTTAGATTCCTATTCTTTTTCAACTATAATTTTAACAATTGTGTACTTTTTGTTATATACCTAAATTAATAATAACATTTGCCGTAATTTCCCTCAACAGGTAAATTCAAAAAATGATATATGCTGCATTATTCATAATTTTTCGATAATGTGCTACTCGATATATTTGAATTTGCCATACTATTGCTTTGAGATTCTCTTGGGAGTGCAACTCTGATATAATGAAATTGTAAGCAATAATTACATAATATATGCATGAAACTTAAAAACAGGTAATATGAAGGGGACAATATGGCCATTGATTTGAATAAGCTTAAAAACAGGAGACCCGAAATCTGCGGCAAAGATCTATATCGGGATTTTTCCGTGCTGCTGCCTTTAATTAAAAAGTCTGACGGGTATTACCTACTGTTCGAAGTGAGAGCAGAAAATCTCAATCAGCAGCCAAAGGAGATATGTTTTCCCGGAGGCAAGATAGAATACTCTGAGGGACGGGCTGAAGCCGCAGTAAGGGAGACTTCGGAGGAACTGCTTATACCTGAGTCTTCCATACAGCTGGCAGGTGAACTGGATACTCTGGTTACACCTTTCAACACCGTGATTTACCCATTTACCGGTATTCTGCACAATTACAGGAATACCTTCAATACCGATGAGGTAAAAGAGATATTCTATGTTCCGCTGTCCTTTCTGTTGGCAGCCGAGCCGCTGTGCAGCTATATTGATATAAGCATGAAGCCCAAAGCGGATTTCCCCTATGAGATGATACAGGGGGGCAGAAATTATCCTTGGGGGAAAGGTGGATACCCTGTTTACTTCTATACCTATCAGGGCAGAATAATATGGGGGATCACTGCCAGGATCATACACAACTTCATAGGAATTCTAAAGGAGTCAGCTCATAAGTAATAATAGAGCTGCCTCTTTATTTACGGGTTTTTAATATTTCTTCTTCAAGAGCAAGGAGCTCATTGATTTCATTTTCTGTTAATCTCGACAATATTTCTTTTCTGTACCTCTTGCTTGCCGCTTCTCTTCTTTCATTCTTATCCTCTACGCTGCTTCTCCAATACAACTTTTCTTTTTTATAAAACAGATCATAGTCGACAATCCTGGTTCCATCTTCAAGGTGTTCCAGTCCCAGGAGTATCCTTTTAATGCTTTTGGGCTGAAAAAAAGTAAAGAATTTAACGCTGTAAACATCCACTGCCAGCAGTACCCGGGGATAGTCCTTACTCCAAAAATGTCCTAATACTATACCCAGTTCAAGGGCTTCCAGTACCATAATGAGTCTTTCAAAGTGCTTCTTGTAAGCTCCGTATTTATCAAATATCCTAAACTCCAGTTCGTACCATTCATTGTTCTGCATACCGGCATTCAGGTACTTTAATCCATGAACCCGAAGCTCCTTAAACATATCATAATAGCCTTCATTGATAAACAGACCCTTTTCCTTATATATATCCTTAAGCTGTATGTCTCTATTCAAAGGCTTTTCTGTCAGGGCAACAATAACCCCGTCATCACGGTGGCTTTTTAGAATATCCATGAAGGGGGCTTCCGTACCCTCATAATCTTTCTTAATCTCTTCAAAGATCTTATCCATATCTCCCATTGCCCTCATGAATATCGTCCTTGAGGAAATTCTGATTTTCCTGATCAGTCCTGTTTTACCTTCGTTGATTATCCTAGCCATTACTATATCGGGTTCTTCTTTTATTACCAGCCTTGTCTTTGCACTCCCACCTTTAAGTACATCATCTATGCTGTCTGTCAGAACCATTATAGTTGAACCTTCACCTGCATACTCAAAGACTGATTCTGAGTCATACTCCCTTGCATCCTGATTTTTCAAGAGATAATCCCTGATTTCATTCAAAGAACCGACTTCTACCAGCAAGGCCTTGGGACCTTCCCTAATCAATCCTACCATTCTTTATCCCCCTATCAATACTATATCTTAAATCTCCTCTTGCACAGTCTCAGGTCATTTGTCCCCCATGGATAGGGTAAATAGAAAATATCCATGGACTCCAGCTTAATAACATTTATATTGCAAATACCATTCAAATATATCTTTTCATCTTTCACACCGCTCTCGATGCTCAAATCATGTCCAAATAAATTATATTGAGCAGGAGCTTCAAGTATAACCTGTGAAAAATGACTCATGTTAAAGGAGTATCCTGAAATCTCAGTGGAATATCCCCTTTCGGTCACTATGCTTCTTTTGCAAAAACCTTCTATAATGTCTCTGCTGTCGTGATTTCCTAAAGTAATTATTATTTGAGCCGCTGAGTTCTCCATTATTTCTATCAACTGCTTTACCTGCTGCTTATATTCACTGATTTGCTGCGGGTATATATCTATTTTGATATTATCCACCATATCACCTGTATGTATGATATATTCCGGTTTCAGCTTATGTATCAGCTTTTTTATCCCAGGATATATATTTGCTGGGGTATCGGATATATGCAAAAGTGTTTTTTCCTTCTTCTCAAGAATCTCAGGCGGAACATATACCCCTCCCCAAAACCCATATAGTGATTTTTTAAAACTCATAATTATGACTCTCCCTTACTGTCACTTTGACATAGTTGTCTTGGTTGTTATATTATACCATAAACTATTAGTCCCATTAATATCCATACCTGATATTCTTTTCTTAACTGTTTAGTCTTATATGAAATTTCTCCTCCTTAGCTTCCCGAATCATAATTCAGTACTAGCAGAGAAGTCACAGTCATATTCTTCTATAAGGAAAACAATAAAAGGGGGTATGGGGGTTGAGAAAAGTTAGAGTCGGTCTAAAACCCATTGTCAGCAATATTAATCTGCCCACTGTTTTGAAAACAACTATACTTCCGGGTGATTCATTGGAAAGATTGTTTATTGCGACTCAGACAGGGGAGATATTTTACAGAGGAAATGGCGTAATGAAGACTTTTCTGGATATCCGTTCACGGGTCATAAAACTGGGTGCCTCCAATGGCGGATATGATGAACGGGGCTTACTGGGTTTAGCATTTCATCCGAGATTTTATTACAACGGTCTTTTTTACCTTCATTATTCCGTAGCAGGAACACAGGGTCCGGGTGCTCTTGGTGAAGCTTTCAAGCCTGATCCTTGCGACCCCGGCTCTTCAAGCCTGAAGTGGGTTGATAGAGAAAACCAATATGATCATATTGATACAGTAGAAGAATGGATCCTGCAATTCAATGGCCTACCTCAAAAAAAGCGGACCTTGCTTAATTTGCGAAGACCGTTTCCCAATCACAATGGTGTCAATAGCTTGAACTTTTCCCCCGAAACAGGAAAGCTGGTTTTGACAACCGGGGATGGCGGTTCCGGCTTCGATCCCTTTGACTTAAGTCAGGACCTCATGGAAATAGCAGGCAAGATAATTGAAATCGATGTAGCTAAAAATACATATATCCATAACCCACCGGCAGTCACACGTTTTGATGAGCTTCCCTCACCCGTTCAGGAAACCCTTGTGGTAATTGCCAAAGGGGTTCGCAATATTCCCGGCATTTCATTTCAAAGGTCTGATGATGGATACATTAAATATGTGGGTAACGTGGGACAGGAGCTGGTAGAGTCGATTTATTCCTTTGAGGATTATACGCCGCTACCTGTTACACAAGTTATCCAAGCCTACCTGATGAATTCTGAACCTGATCTAAAAGGGTTCATTAACTTAGGCTGGCGAGGATGGGAGGGGGATTTTCCTACGCTGGTTATTGGCAGTTGTCCCGAAAATCAGTCTTTGAATGAGAAAATAACTGCATACTATGATGATGCTGTTGTAACATCAACAAAACGTATCCACCCCTTAGTCAATTATTTTCATAAGGATCCCCGCCCGGATAAGTTCCAGGGAACTGCACTTACAGGAGTTCAACCATACATGGGGAACAGGATCTCCGATTTGACGGGAAGTGTTGTATTCAGCGACTTTGCTCAAAAAAAGGAAACCGAGTCTCCCACGAGAGGAGTTTTAGCTTATACCAGAATAAGAAAAGATAGTCAGCCAGATGATTTCAGTGTTATTGAAACCAACTATGATTTTGGCTCTCAATCTGCTTATTATGTCAGTTTGGGTACAACTCTTGATCAAAGCAGATTATTCTTGGGTGTTTACGGTTCTGCCAATGTGACTGATTCTAACAAAGGCACCGTATTAGAGATCACTCCATGATTAATTGCAGTGCTGCTTATTTATAATGTATTTTTCTCTTCTGGTAGGTCTTCAGTAAGTATCAGGTGCAGATGAATATATTATCAATGAAAATCAGGACAAGTGCCTCTCCTCGCCCTATGTCCGGTTTAATATGCAACAAAGTAGTGTTTTTTTCAATAATTATGTGAGCTTTCGACACACAAAATTCTTGTACAGCATATGGAGGCATAGTCTCATGACCTTCAAGAAAGTTTTATTTATCAGATTTTGCGCATACTATTCTAAGCACTTATTTATGAATTTGAGGAGAGCAAAATCTATGAAGGTTGCAATAGTTGGTTCC
>JAWLHF010000117.1:0-9111 GCA_041690515.1 Clostridiaceae bacterium
TGTAGAGCTTCTTGTTTCCGATTGATTCTACCTTAACAGAATTGTCTATTATGAGAATTCCGTCGTCTTTCAGTCCTACACTGTATTGGTCATAGGATTTTTGTGTAAGAGCAAGGAGGATATCGCAGTTCCTTACTTTTGGAAAGTCAATGGCATCCTTTGATATGATAACCTCTGACTTGCTGGCTCCTCCCCTGGCCTCCGGACCATAGGACTGAGTCTGTACAGAATTCAACCCATCATATATAGCTCCTTCTGCAAGAATAATTCCTGCCAGCAGCAACCCTTGTCCGCCGGATCCGCTTAGTCTGATCTCATACTTATCCATTACTATCTCTCCTTCCTCAACTTATCGATGATCTTCTGGTACTCACCGGTATATTCCGGCTCAGGACTATTTTTGAATTCACCAATGAGGAATTTACCTTCAAGTGCTTCAGGAGATAACTTTGCTGCTGCGGAGATGTTTACTGCATGATCCTTCTGCCATGCCATCATATCCACGGCACTACCCTTCTTATTCTTCCTGCCGTAATATGTCGGGCACATGCTCAATGCTTCTATAAGTGAGAAGCCATCGTTATTCAGTGCGTTCTGAACAAGTGATGTCAATAGATTTGCATGGTATGCAGTGCCTCTTCCTACGTATGTTGCTCCTGCCGATGCCGCAAGATTGCATATGTCAAAGGCTTTATCTATATTTCCATATGGAGCAGTAGTTCCCTTATCAAACTTTGGTGTAGTTGGAGAGTACTGTCCACCTGTCATTCCGTATATGTTATTGTTGTAAACGATGGCTGTGATGCCAATATTTCTTCTGCATGCATGGATAAGATGATTACCGCCGATTGCTGATGAATCGCCGTCACCCATTATTGCTATAACCTTGATATCAGGGTTTGCCATTTTTATTCCTGTAGCAAAAGCAAGGGCACGTCCATGAGTTGTGTGAAGCGTATTGAAATCCAAGTAACCGGGTGCTCTGGAGGAACAACCTATACCTGATACGACACAAACTTTATTCTTATCAAGACCTGACTTTTCAATGGCAGCCGCGATAGCCCTGGTAATGGTTCCATGTCCGCATCCGGGACACCATATTTGCGGAAGCTTATCGGTTCTAAAATAATTCTCTATTAAAGTGCTGGGCATTTTAGAGTACCTCCTCTATCTTCCTGATAATCTCTTCAGGATATATGATCTCGCCGTTTACCTTATTGACGCTTTCTACTTTTGTTATGTTATTGCATAATCTTTCCACTTCAAGTACCAACTGCCCAAGGTTCATTTCAGGAACCACTATGGTCTTTACCTTTCCCGCAAGCTCTCTTACTCTTTCCTCAGGGAAAGGCCATATGCTTATTGGTCTGAATATACCTACCTTCACACCTTTGCTGCGAAGAGCTTTCATAGCTGATTTTGCAGCTCTTGCTACACAGCCGTATGATAGTATCAATATTTCTGCGTCCTCTGTATTTTCTTCTTCCCAGGACAATATTTCATTTTTATGCATTTCAATTTTATTGCAAAGCCTTCTTATAAGCTTATCAGCCACAGCATTGCTATTGCTTGGGAATCCGGTTTCGTCATGTACAAGTCCTGTCACATGGTATCTATAGCCTGTGCAGAAATCCGCCATAGGAGGGATCAAATCCTCTTCAGCCTTGTATGGCAGATATTCTTCACTGCTGCATGCAGGTCTCTTTCTATCTATAATTTCAATTTCGGAGGGGTCGGGTAATTGTACTTTCTCTCTCATATGACCGATTACTTCATCCATAAGAAGTATTACAGGAGTCCTGTATTTTTCAGCCATGTTAAATGCCTTAACTGTCAGATCAAAGGTTTCTCTAACTGATGATGGAGTAAGTGCAATAACCGGATGGTCCCCATGAGTACCCCAACGTGCCTGCATAACCTCACCCTGAGCAGGTGATGTAGGCATTCCTGTACTTGGCCCTCCTCTTTGTACATTTACTATAACACAAGGTATTTCTGATATTGCAGCATAACCTATGTTCTCCTGTTTAAGAGAAAAACCCGGGCCGCTGGTTGCTGTCATACTCTTGGCACCTGTGAGAGATGCTCCTATAACTGCAGCCATACCGCCTATTTCGTCTTCCATTTGTATGAACCTTCCGCCTACCAAAGGAAGCTTTTCAGCTGACAATTCCGCTATTTCAGTAGATGGTGTTATCGGATAGCCTGCATAGAATTTCATTCCGGCAGCAATTGCACCTTCAACGCAAGCTTCATTTCCCTGCATTAACCTAACCTTGCTTTTCATTCTTCTTCCTCCCCAAATATATTGCATAATCTGGGCACCTGAGCTCGCACAATCCGCATTGAGTGCACTTGTCGACATCTGTCATAACAACTTTGTCATTCTCGAGTGCCAGAGCTTTTGTGGGACAAAAGGCTACGCATATACCGCAACCCTTGCACCATGCAGGTTTGATCACTATTTTCTCGTTAGCTATTTCGCCTGCTTTGACGTCCTTCTTTTCCATTTCCCCGACCTCCAAAACACTATTTTGAGACAATGCAATTTTTATTTCATTTTTTTGTCCAAAATAAAATTTTTGCAATTTTCCCTTCATTTTTTAGTATATATTATTATGGTACCTATTGCAATAATGAAAATCAAATATTCTGCATATTTTTGCTAAAGGTCATATATACTTCAAACTGGCTTAAATCATGTCTCATATATGGTAATCGTGCTTTTATCTCCGTTTTTTCTGATTCCGAAGATCAGATTCTTATCCTTCAGGGATTTATTAAGAAAATCAACAATCTGGTAAAGCTCCACTTCTTTCTCGAACTCTTTTATTGCCTTTATATTCATTTTTCCCTCACCCATTTGTTTTCCTCCTGATATCAACATTCCATTTTTCTATTGCTTCAATTTTATCATAGCCTGTGAGATCTACTTTCATAGGTGTGATAGAGATATAGCCGTTTCTTACTGCATAGATATCAGTATCTTTTTCTATCTCATCCTCGATAAGGTCTCCCGCAAGCCAGTAATAGCTGTTGCCTCTGGGATCTTTCCTTTCCTCAAAATTGTTGCGGTATTTCTTTACACCAAGCTTTGTGATCTTGACACCCTTCAGTTCTTCAATGCTATCCCTTGCCGGTATGTTCATATTCAACAACATCCTGCCGCCGTCTCCATTCTTCAGTATTTGTTCGATCAAGTCTGAAGCTATTTCTGCAGGTAGCGAAAAATCGGAATCACCATGTACGGCATAAGAAACAGCAATAGAGGGTATGTTGAATATTGAGCCTTCTATTGCAGCTGAGACTGTACCTGAGTATATCACATCGATTCCGAGGTTCTCTCCCTTATTTATTCCTGAGACAATAAGCTGCGGTCTCTCCTCCAGCAATGTCTCTACTCCGATCTTTACGCAATCTGCTGGTGTTCCGTTAACCCACCAGGCATCAACCTCAAGGTCATGGAGCTTAATTTTTCTGCACCTCAAAGGCTGATGCATGGTAATTGCGTGACCAACTGCACTTTGCTCTTTATCGGGAGCCACCACCGATACCTTTCCCAGCTTTGTCATTCTCTTGGCCAATTCATAAATCCCCTCTGAATATATTCCGTCATCATTTGATATTAGTATATTCAATATATATGTCCTCCTGTTTTTTCTGTATCCAGCTTCTTGACACGAGCCAAGACGATTAATACTCTTAGCTAATGAGCATACTATTTTTAATTCGTGCTGTGCAGGTGATATGATGATACAAATTGATGATGCAGGAAGCGGCAGCCTTGTCGGCGGTACCTGCATTGGCGTGTTGAGAAAAGAAACAGGAGAATACCATTATGAGATTATTCCTGTACACTTATTCAACGAAGCCAACTTTAAAAACAAAGCATACATTTATTATACAACTGAAATCGTAAAAAATGCGCTGGAGAAGCTCTCAGTAACCAAGACAGAAAGGATATCGGTCTGTCAGGGATATATGTTTGAAGACACCAGAAAATACCTTAACCACGAAAATTACAATTTTACCAAGACAAAAATCGGAGAGCCTCTTCAGTCATTAATAGAAAAAACCTTCGAAAACTACTCAATATCTCTGGGTTTGCCACGGGATTTTATTGCATACACAAAATACCCCTTTCATTTTCATAGACTGCTGAAATGGGTATATGCTGACTATGATAACCGCATCAAGCTCTGCAAGACCGGCTGGAAAAGCTGGCATAAATACAGCAGCATCCAAGTTGAATCCTATTATGACAAGCTTCTTAAGAGCAACTTCATCTGTCTTAAATGCGGCAGGAAAATACCTGACAACTCTAATGTCAAGGTGATTAAGTTTTATTCAAACAGATACAATTACGTTTATATACACAAGCGTTGCTGACTGCATTACAACAATTTCAGGTTTTTGTCCCAAGTACGGAGTTAATTGACAACTCCAAAATGTTTATTAAAACAGCCATGTCATAGAAGTTATTCTAAAACATGGCTGCTTATTACTTATACCGGATAAGTCTTTTCTGTTTTATCTGCAAGATTGCTGTCTATGCCGTATTTCTTCGCTTGTCTTTCTTTAAAGAACTTAAGGGCTACCTGGGGGAAGACTGCATAGCTCAGTACATCCTCCTCCTGCTCATAGAATTCCTTCATTTCCAGCTTCATGGCTTCAAGCTGTGGTTCAAGCAAGTCTGCAGGCCTGCAGGTGATGACATCTTCATCCCCTATTATTGTCTTCTTTATTTCCTCGGAAATTGGAACACTTGGTTTCCCGTACTTACCTTTTACATAATCTTTTATTTCGTTCGGTATCATTTTGTATCTGCTGCTGGATACCACGTTAAACACAGCCTGTGTCCCAACAAACTGGCTTGAAGGTGTTACAAGAGGGGGATAACCCAGATCCTCTCTTACTCTCGGTACCTCCTTTAACACTTCATTGTACTTATCCATTGCATTTGCCTGTTTCAGCTGTGACATCAGGTTGGAGAGCATTCCCCCCGGAACCTGATAAGAAAGTACATTTGTATCAACATTAAATACATTTGGATTCAAGAGTCCATTGGCGATGTACTTCTCTCTTATTTTTTTGAAGTGATCTGCTATCTCACATATAAGCTCCAGGTCAAGTCCTGTGTCGTATTCAGTCCCCTTTAGTGTAGCTACCATTGGTTCGGTAGGAGGCTGTGATGTTCCAAGCCCAAAGGGAGACATTGCGGTATCAATAATATCGACACCTGCCTCAATGGCTTTCATGTATGTCATATCTGTCATACCGCTGGTGAAATGTGTATGAAGCTGTATCGGTATGCTTATATGCTCCTTCAATGCCTTTATCAGCTCATATCCATAATAAGGAGTCAATATACCGGACATATCCTTAATGCAAAGTGAGTCGCAGCCCATATCCTGAACCTTTTTGGCAAGCTCCACATAAAGCTCTGTGTTGTGTACGGGGCTTATTGTATAAACCACAGTACCTTGAGCATGTCCGCCGTATTTCTTTGTAGCCTTTACAGCAGTTTCAATATTTCTCAGATCATTAAGGGCATCAAATATTCTTATTATATCAACACCGTTTTTTATAGAAAGCCTTACAAACTCTTCAACCACATCATCGGCATAGTTCTTGTATCCAAGAATATTCTGACCTCTTAAAAGCATCTGGAGCTTTGTATTCTTAAGCTTTGATTTGATTATACGAAGTCTTTCCCAGGGATCTTCATCAAGGAATCTCAGACATGAGTCAAAAGTGGCACCGCCCCACATTTCCAGTGAATGGTAGCCCACCTTATCCATCTTTTCAAGTACGGGCACCATTTCGTCTGTCCTCATTCTAGTGGCTATAAGGGATTGATGACCGTCTCTCAGAACTGTTTCAGTAATCTTTACTCTAGCCATAAGTGTTTATCCTCCCATCAATAACTCAGCGTATATTGCACTTATATGAAACGCTTATTTATATTATATATAACACATTTCCACTAAAAAATATATACACAAGACTTAAATAAAGTCAAAAATACTATTTTTGTGAACAGGGTTTAAAATACCCCTCCAATACAACTTTATAGCAACTCATGTCCCCTGCTTCTCCGAATATTTCATACAGTATATTTATCTCTGCTTTATTGTTCTCCTTATTAAACCCCATGGCTGTTAAAAATTCCTCACAGATTCCCGTTGCATATACTTCCTTTACACCTTTAAGGTCGGCAATATTGAGAAGAGCTTTTGCTATCGCGCTTCCTAGCTTTTGTCTTTTATAAGCTTCCTTGACCATCAGCCAGCTTATATAACCCTTGTCCCCCGACAAAACAATGCAGCCGCAGCCGCAACTGACACTATCAACATCACATATGAGAAAATTCTCTATGTTTGATAGCACCTTGCCTCCTGCCTTTAATCTTTCTGCAGCCAAATCCGTGACAAATCCGATGTCATCAGGCTTTATCTTTCTTATTTGCAGCATATGACCTACCCCCTAATGATTTTAAATATTCTATCTCAGTTTTCTTCAAATATCGCCATTCCCCTGTTTTTAATGATCCCAGACCAAGCTTCCCTATGCTTATCCTTTTCAGGTTTATGACCGGGTGTCCGATGGCAGCACACATTTTTCTGACCTGTCTGTTTTTCCCTTCATGTATTGTGATCTCCACAATACTGTTTCCTTTTGAATACTTCAGTATTTCCAGCTTAGCAGGGGATGTCTCATAGTCATCTATCTTCAGACCCCGGCTAAAGTCAAATACATCCTTCTCATCCGTCAATCCACGGACCAAAGCCCTGTATGTCTTGTCTATATTATGCTTAGGATGGGTTATTCTGTAGGTGAGCTCACCATCGTTAGTAAGAATCAGCAGTCCCTCCGTATCATAATCCAGACGACCAATAGGAAAGACCCTAATGCTTACACCCTTTACAAGGTCTAAGACAGTGGGCCTCCCAAATTGATCCTTTGCACTGGTGATGTAGCCAGTCGGTTTGTTCAGCATTATGTATACCCTGGTATCAGTGCCTTTTATGATTTTACCTTCTACCTCAATAATATCCCTATCCCTGTCTGCCTTGAAGCCGGGTTCGGTGACCAGGCGGCCGTTGACCTTGACCTTACCTGCGGCAATCATCTCTTCCGATTTCCGCCTGGATGCAACTCCGAACTCAGACATAATCTTTTGAAGTCTTTCTAACATCTTCCCCCTGCTCCTCACATCATTTTCTGCTTCAGTACAGATTCATCCGGCAGAATCCACCGGATATACCCAGCTTTAGATTGCCTGCTATAATATATATGCTTCTAATCAATATCAGACTTATTTTGTAATAATAGGCACCTTTTTCTAGCTTAAAACCTAAAAGAAGCCTTTCAGAATTCTCTTCAGGTGAAAAAAAGGACTGCTGGATTCCACATTTTCACCATATTCAAGCTCTACTCTTCCCAGAAGTCTGTCATCAAGATATACTTCCAGTTCCCCTGCGTCATCTCCTTTATTTAAAGGTGCCTGAGCCCTTAATATATTCCTTTCAGTCAACCTGATGCTTCCGACTTCATCCTCTCTTAAAGCCATGGAAAAATCCTCTTTGGGTTTTACAGCAACAAATTTCTCTTTTCCGTTTTTTACTTCCACAACCTTGAAAATACTGTCCCTATCCACCAGCTTCTTTAAGGAATAGCTCTTAAAGGCATGTTCCATAAGAATTGATGAATCATTCCACATAGGTCCGCAATTCAATACAACACATACAAGCTGCATACCGTTCCTCGTGGCTGATGAGACAAGACATCTTCCTGCTTTCTTTGTAAAGCCGGTTTTTACACCATCCCCGCCTTCAAATTGCCAAAGCATCTTGTTCTTGTTGACCATATTCCTGTCCCAACTTTCATTTGGAGGGCCTTCTATAGTCCTTTTCTTACAACTTACAATTTCTGCAAATACAGGATTTTTCAATGCATATGCAGTTATTAGAGCAAGATCATATGCTGTTGTATGATGCCCCTCAGCATCCAGTCCATGGGGATTTGCAAAGTTTGTGTTAATCGCACCTATCTCCTTTGCTTTGCGGTTCATCATATCAGCAAAACCCTCCACAGAGCCTCCAATGTGTTCGGCTACAGCCACTGCGGCGTCATTTCCCGATCTCAGCATTATTCCATATAGCAAATCCTCTACACTGTGTTTTTCGCCTTCCTTGAGATATATAGAGGAACCTTCCGTATAGGATGCCTTCCGGCTCACTGTGACCTTTTCCTGAAGCCTTCCGCTTTCAATAGCTACTAAAGTCGTCATTATCTTAGTTGTACTGGCCATAGCCAACTTCTCTTCCATATTCTTGGAATACAATACCCTTCCCGAGTTCACATCCATGACAACAGCGGCTCTGGCACTGGTATCCTGCACGGCCGAGACATCAGATATAATTGACAATGCAGCAAAAATCACAGATAAAACAACAACCAAGCTCTTTCTCATATCATCACTCCGTCAATTATTAATGCTTTACATCTTATATTATTATTGACAGATTGATGGTTTTATATAAACTGTATCTCGGAAAAGACTTTGAAGCAATCCATGTATTTTATTCGTTTATGATCCTACAGCCGAATTCCTTGGCGATTTTCAATGCTTCCTTCACATCATCCTCTCCCCATATAGTCCAACCGCCTTTTAAGGTTCCATCAACATATATTTCAACCTTATCCTTCTTAAAAATCATCAACTTTTCATTTCTCTTCTTCATTTGAATGATCTGACGATCTACTGCCTCTTCAATATCCACATCCATTACCTTCAGTGCTATGAAAATACATGACAGCGCATCCTCCAGTTCACTTCTTGCCCTGTCAGTCTCGCCTCTCAGCAGTGCCTTCAGGGACTCAGCCACTTCTTCATTCAAATGGCTTAAAACCTCTTTGGGATCATCAGTAGTATATTTCCTGTTTTCCCATATCAAATCAACTGCATTTTTCAATTCCATTAAAACACCCCCGACCAAACATATCATACTATATAATCTTTTTAATTATTTCGACATTTATATACTATATTATAGCAAATTTTAGTATTAAAAAGGAAGGAGTATGACTCCTTCCTACATCTCTAAA
>JAWLHF010000118.1:0-9028 GCA_041690515.1 Clostridiaceae bacterium
TGAGGAATGTCCATTTTGTTGCAGGCAACAATCTGTGGCTTTTTCACAAGCTTTTCACTATAAAGCTCCAGTTCCTCGTTTATCTTATTAAAGTCCTCCAGCGGGTCCCTTCCCTCAAGTCCGGAAGTATCAAGGAGATGTATAAGCACCTTGGTCCTTTCAACATGCCTCAAAAACTCATGTCCCAGTCCCACACCGCTGTGAGCACCTTCAATAAGTCCGGGTATATCTGCTATGACAAAATTTCTGCTGTTTCCAAGATCCACTACTCCCAGATTAGGAACAAGAGTGGTAAAATGATAGTTGGCTATTTTGGGTTTTGCAGAGGTTACTATTGAAAGAAAGGTTGACTTTCCTACATTGGGAAAACCGACAAGTCCCACATCCGCAATAAGCTTCAGCTCCATTTCAATCCATCTTTCCAAGCCCTTTTCCCCAGGCTGTGCAAATCTTGGGGCCTGTCTTGTCGGAGTGGCGAAATGCTGATTGCCCTTTCCGCCTTTACCGCCTTTAGCTACAGTGACCTGATCCCCCGGCTTCTTCAAATCACCCAGGAGGGCTCCTGTCTCTACGTCTCTCAGTATCGTTCCGGAAGGTACCTTTATATACAGATTTTCAGCGCTTTTCCCAGAGGAGTTGTTTACCCCGCCCATCTCACCGTTATTGGCAATATGCTTGCGCTTATATCTAAAATCCATAAGGGTTCTCATGTTTTCATCAACAACAAAAACGATGTCCCCTCCATTTCCGCCGTCTCCTCCGTCCGGACCGCCATTGGGCACATACTTCTCTCTACGGAAGGATACTCTCCCGTCTCCGCCGTCCCCTGCCTTTATGTATATTTTCGCCTTATCTATAAACATGTCTACACTCCTATCACAAACTACTCTTGCTTCTTATCTTTGGATATGCTGAGGACAAATGTCTGTCCATCCTCAAGCATTCCGATCTTGAAATCCTTACGTGAATATTTCTCTATTATGGTGTCATGGCTTATCAGATCCCTGTCAATCTTCTTCCAGTACATTGTCTCCTGGGGAATCTCAAACTCCACAGGACCGTACTGCCCTTCCCTAAGCTCTCTGCAGTATACTTCCATATGAAAATAATCGGCATTTTCCTTCAACTCGTACACTATATGAGCATTCTTGCAGCCCCTCTCATCAAGCACATACATAAATCCTGATATCAGATGATCCAGAACGTACAAAACCTCTGCCCTATCCAGTTGTCTGACAACAGGCTCAAAGCTGACTTCTACGCTGGCTTCCAGCTTCATATCTATACTCTCAGCTTCTTTGCCCTTAGTGTAAAGTAAATCGGCCAATTTTATGCATTTACTGTTATACAGTCTTCCAATATTCTCCATATGCCTGCAGTAATCCTTTATACATGCCAGCACCTTGTCAGGCTTCTTAAGCTGTGTATAACCGTACAGTACCTGCAGGAGATTGAAGAAATCATGACGTTGTTCGCTGAGGTGGGACTTTAAGCTCTCAACAGCCTGTTCCCTCTCTGCTTTCAGAGCACTGCAATTGTCCATATCCTTGCAGACCCGGCAGTCTGCATTGTCCTTTGAATTCATTGCCATAAAAATCCTCCATATGATCTTGGAATATACCTTATGAACTAAAGCATTTACATAAAGCAGTACTCCAGGGAAATTTATACTTTACTATTCATTAAAAAATAAAGGTACAGACAAGCCGTACCTTTAGTAATTCTATGCTATTATTAAGCCGGATATACACTTACCTGCTTTTTGTCTCTGCCTTTACGTTCAAATTTTACAACACCTTCTACAAGTGCAAACAGAGTATCATCTTTACCTATCCCAACGTTTATGCCAGGATGGATCTTTGTTCCCCTCTGTCTTACCAGTATATTACCGGCAAGCACTGTCTGTCCGTCAGCTCTTTTTGTGCCGAGTCTCTGAGAATGAGAGTCTCTGCCGTTTCTTGAGCTACCAACACCTTTCTTATGGGCGAATAACTGAAGGTTCATCTTGAACATATCTACACCTCCTCTTCAACTATATCAATGTATTTCATATAGCTTTCCTTAATACTCTTCAATCCTTCATACATGGTTTCAAGTATTGCTTTGCACATGATGTGTCTGGCGCCTGATACTTCTTCATTAAGATTGCAAGTCAGATACCCTTCGTCAATCTTATAAGCCACGTCCACCTCCGCAACCTTCAACAGTCCCAGAAGAGTCGTTTGGGCAAGCACCGAAACCGCACTGCAGACAATATCTTTGCCATGGGCATCATAGCCTGAATGGCCTGTTATCTTAAAACCTGTAATTTCACCCTCTCGGGCTTTATAGATTATAATCTTGATCATAAAAATCGCTTCTAAGCGTTGATTTTTTCAATTCTAACTTTAGTGAACGGCTGTCTATGACCCTGTTTTTTTCTATAATCCTTCTTAGGCTTATATTTGAAAACAATGACCTTCTTTGTCTTACCATTCTCAACTACTGTTGCCTCTACCTTGGCACCTGCAACTACAGGATTGCCGACCTGAAGCTCACCGTTGTTTCCTACAGCAAGTACCTCTTCAAACATAACCTTTGCACCGGATTCCACGTCAAGCTTTTCTACCATTAATACGTCGCCTTCGTTAACCATGTACTGCTTGCCGCCGGTCTTTATTATTGCATACATTAGGCTACACCTCCTCATAATAAGTCTCGCCGAATACTAGGTAAAATTTTTAAAACCCGATTCGAGCGGATACGCCTACGCCAATATATGTTATCACAACATACCTTGTTTGTCAATTATTTCGATTTTTTTTGCTTATTTCTCGAAAAACTGTCATTGTATTGAAAGCAGCAAATATCATCCTGAGGGAGAAATGATATGAGAATCTTAGGATACTTCTGTCCCTCAGTATGACACTTAAATCTCCCTACAGCCGGTTTTCCTGAGCTCAGTGATTTCAGACATACAAATACCTCTTACTGAATAGCCTTCCCTATGAAGCTCTGCGGAAGTCCTTATAAATACAGGCTTCTTGTAATTCCTTCCCAATTCTATTATATCTTCGTCGATATAATAGTTAATAAGCTCTTCCACATCGGGATGTACCTCAAGATAAACAGCCATGGCTCCGGTATTTAAGAACAGGCCGTTGATTTCCTTTTCTATCTTCTTGACAATAGTTTCACTGGAAAGAATCCTTCCCTCTCCTTTGCAGTAAGGACAAGGTGCCATAAGGATATTCTCTATGCGCTGCCTGACTTTTTTCCTTGTCATCTCAACCAAGCCCAACTGTGTCATCCCAAGCACATTGGTTCTGGTTCTGTCTTTTTTCAGCGCATTCTTAAGAGCCTCCAGAACTGTATTCTCATGCTGTGAGTCCTGCATGTCGATGAAATCTATTATTATGATTCCGCCAATATCCCTCAGCCTCAGCTGCTTGGCTATCTCTTTGGCAGCCTCCACGTTTGTCTTAAGTACCGTATCTTTTAGATCAACTGTGCCGACAAACTTCCCTGTATTCACATCAATAGAAGTAAGTGCCTCTGTCTGGTCTATGACTATATATCCTCCGCATTTGAGCCATACCTTTCTGTTTATTATCTTGTTCACCTGGGATTCAACCTGATAGTACTCGAATATGTCATAATCCTTACTGTAGTATTCAACCTTATTCTTCAAATGAGGCGATATCATGGCAACCAGTTCCCTTACCTTTTCATAGTGCTCTTTACTGTTTATAACCAGTCTGTCGATGCTCCTTGTGAACATATCCCTGACAGTTCTATACACAATGCTCATATCCTTATGCACTATTCTCGGGGTCACTCCGGTTTTTTGCTTATGCTTTATATTATCCCAAAGCTTAATCAAAAAATTAATGTCATTCCTAATATCTTCTTCATTACAATCCTCTGCTGCAGTTCTGACAATAAGCCCCATACCTTTCGGTTTCAGCTCTTCAGCCATTTTCTTTAATTTATCACGTTGTGCATCATCCTCTATCCGCCTTGATATGCCTATATATTCAACAGTAGGCATCAATACCACATATCTTCCCGGAAGGGTTATGTGAGTAGTTATTCTTGCACCTTTCGTATCAATGGGTTCCTTCATTATCTGTACCATTATTTCCTGTCCTGCCTTGAGAAGCTCATCTATCTGGTAATCCTTATATTGTGCCGGATCCAGAACTTCATCCTCTTCGTCAAAATAGGTATTGGGAAGTGCATCCTTCACATACAGAAATGCATTCTTATCCAAGCCAATATTGACAAAGGCCGCCTGCATTCCAGGAAGCACATTTTCCACTTTCCCTTTGTATATATTGCCGGTTATCCTTTCGTTGCTCTGCCTCTCAATATATATCTCAGTCAGTTCCTTGTTTTCCATCAAAGCAACTCTGGTCTGTCTTGAGCCGACATCAATGATTATCTCCTTCATTAAAACGTACCCCTTTTTTAATGTTTCAGGCATCAGGCTTCGTATTCCAACAAGTCTACAAGTCTGCCGTTTTTTTCCGCATATACTTCTTCCCTGTGGATCCTGATCCCTTGAATATCAAGTTCGGAAAAACCCTTAAAAGCCTCCATCAGAAGCTCCGGCTTGAGATTTCCTCTGCTGCCGCTGAGAAGAAGACATTCTATTTCATGCTGTCCCTCTTTAGATTCGATTAGCTTCATACTTACTATCATAGGCTTGATATCTATTTCCTTAAGCTCAAAACCTTTTTTAGGCTGCTTCTTCATGACCCTTATACTGTCTTGTGATGCAAATTTTCTGATGCTCTCTCCAAGTACATCAGTACTGACATCATCTATACTCATCCTTATCCTGTATCTTGCATGGGTCACCACAGACATTGCACTTTTAACGCTGTCCCCCAACTCCATGCCTCCAAGGATTCTTATCCCATCCGGCATCGAACTGTTAAGCCTCTCCTTGATTTCATCCAAACTGACTCTTTCTGCAAGCCTTATGTCCACATATTCAGCTTCGCTTGTGACTCCAAGTGATAATGGAGCTCCGAAAGATATCTCCTGATGTGGATTGAACCCGCTGCTATAGGATACCGGTATACCAGTTCTCCGTATAGCTCTTTGGAAAACCCTCATAAGATCCAGGTGTGATATGTATTTTACCTCACTACCCTTTGTGAATTTCAACCTCACATTCATTATTTGCATACACCGCCTTCCTGCAGCAGGTTGATTCCGCATCCGGTGCAAGCTGTCCTGCAGTCTCTTGTAAGCTCTCCTTTAAGGGATTTTTTATACTCACTTCTGAGATACTTCTTGGTTATACCTACATCTATATGATCCCACGGAAGGGCTTCATCCAGTTCTCTTTTTCTTGTGGCATAGAAGTCCGGTTCAACCCCCGTTTCCCTAAAAGCCTGCATCCATGAATCAAATTTGAAATACTGATCCCACCCGTCAAATTTACAGCCCAGCTCCCATGCCTTAATCAAAGCGTCGCAGACTCTCCTGTCTCCCCTTGCAAAAACAGCTTCCATATAGCTTACATAGGGTTCGTGCCAATTGAAGGTTATCTGCTTCTTCTTTATCGCCTTCTGCAAATACCTCTGCTTTTCAATCAGTGTATCTATGGTGTCCTGGGGTTCCCATTGAAAGGGTGTAAAAGGCTTGGGCACAAAAGATGATGCACTTGCCGTAACATTCAACCCCTTTCCCCTTTTTTCCTTTGGCACCTGATAATATCTGTCTACTACCTTAAAGGTCAGATCGGCTATACCCTGGATATCTTCCATAGTCTCAGTAGGAAGCCCAATCATGAAATAAAGCTTGACACCGCTGTAGCCTGTTTCAAAGGCTGCGCCCACCGAATTAAGCAAATCTTCTTCATCCACACCCTTGTTTATTACATCCCTCATTCTTTGTGTTCCTGCTTCAGGGGCAAAGGTGAGACCGCTTTTCCTCACCTTTTGGACCTCTTGAACCAATTTCAGTGAAAAGGAATCTATACGAAGGGATGGAAGCGATAGTCCTATCCGGTCCTTCTGATACTTGGATACCAGGTGTTCTACCAACTGCTGGAGCTTGGAAAAATCACTGGTGGATAATGAGGATAATGATATCTCCTCATACCCTGAGCTTTGAATGAGCCTGTCGGCAATCTCCACAAGCTCCTCCACCTCTCTCTCCCTCACCGGCCTGTAAATCATACCGGCCTGGCAGAAACGGCAGCCTCTTGTACAGCCTCTGAATATCTCAAGCATTATCCTGTCATGGACTATGTCAATGAAAGGAACAATGATCTTTTCAGGGAAATAAGCACCTTTAAGGTTTTTTATCACCCTTTTCTTGACCTTCTTCGGTATATCCTCTCTAATCGGCCTTACAGCTTTTATAGTTGAATCTTCGTTATATTCCACCCCATAGAACTTGGGTACATATACTCCTCTGATCCCTGCAACCTTCCCAAGAAATTCCTCTCTCTTTCCCTTTGACTTCTTCCACTTCCTGTATTCCTCCATTACTTCAAGAAGCAGTTCCTCTCCTTCACCGAGCATAAAGAAGTCAACAATATCATGTAAGGGCTCAGGATTATATGCACAGGGGCCACCGGCCACAACAAAAGGGTGATCCTCACTCCTTTGTCCCGACCTTATTGGTATTCCTGCCAGGTCCAGCATGTTCACAATGTTGGTGTAGCTCATCTCATACTGTAATGTGAAACCGACAAAATCAAAGCTGTCAATGTAATCTCTGCTTTCCAGTCCAAAAAGTCTTATATCGTTCTTCCTCATTTCCTCTTCCATGTCAGGCCATGGGGCAAAGACCCTTTCACAAAAAACATCCTTCTGGTCATTCAGAAGATGGTATAGTATCTTCATTCCGAGATGTGACATTCCTACCTCATATACATCCGGAAAGCAAAAGGCAAACCTGATATCAGCATCATGAGGGTTCTTATGTACACTGTTCCACTCTGTCCCTATATATCTTCCGGGCTTTTCCACTCTGGGAAGCAGCTCCTCATATATGAACTCTTTAGTATTCTCATATTTCATCAGTTATTCTGTTCCTCCAATTCTTATATCTTCGTATATTTTTTTCGTGCCATGGGCTTTGTACTTTAAAACAAGCCTTCGCAGGCTCACCCAAAACACGTGGCAAAACTATAATATTATATATTATTTCTACAGTAGGAATTATTTGATAGAATCAATATTAATACCTCTATTTATTATTACATAAATATACTATAAAATTCTACTAATTGTTTATAATATGTCCAATCCTTCCATCATAACCGTATTTTAGAAAGGCATCCATTATCTCGTCTTCGCTGAGTACCCTCCTTATTCTGCCCCTTGAATCCATAACCTGCACATAACACAACGTCACCGGGCTGAACTTACTTACTATGGAACTGATACGGGTATCCTCTCCTGCCGTAATATATCTTTTTCTTATTCTTCCGCTTAGCTTTTTCTTGCTTTTAATGCTGTTTCCGGTGAACAGGTAATAATATGAACTGAATTTTTCTTCCTTTATTGTGCCAATATATATGAAGACCGCTGTGATAGTAAGCGCCGCACTTCTGCTTCCGGATACGATGAGACTGATATTACATGCAATCAGTGAAAAGGCCGCTATCCTTCCTGCCATTATCAAAATTCTTGTAGACTGTCTATAACCCATGAAGTAAACCATTAAATTCCTCGCAATCTTGCCGCCATCCAGAGGAATTACAGGTACAAGGTTGAACCCGCAGATTATCAGATTGTATTTAAAAGCCGCCTCAAATACTGTGGAGTATTCCTTTAAGGCACCGCAGGCAAGAGCCATGATAAAGCTCGTGACGGGACCTGCCATTGAAACCAATGCCTCAGAAACACCTCCGTATTTTGATAATTCTTCCATTCTTGCCACTCCACCGTAGGGAAGGAGTTCAACCTCATATACTGATATCTTCAGCTTTTTCGCTATAAGAACATGTCCCATTTCATGGAGTATCACACTTGCAAACAGTATCAGGGACTGCTGCAGCCAACCTGCAAAATAGCTTGCAAACATAAAAAGGATAAAAAACACATTCAGTTTTATCCTCACAATGTGAACCTCCAACAATGCTCAATTGAACAATATGCCTACCCAGATCTTTCCTTTCGCTTTCTATTGTATTTCCATAAGCATCTCCATTGGATTCACTGATTTTCCATCCACTTGTACTTCAAAATGCAGGTGGGGACCGGAAGTGACACCCGTATCTCCTACTTCTCCCAATATATCCCCCTGCTTCACACTTTGCCCCTCTGCCACATTGACCTTATAGCAATGAGCATATATCACCTCGTATTTTCCGCTCTTCACCTTTATGTACTTTCCGTTTATAGCGTCCTCCCCTACTTGGAGTACCTTGCCGGAGGTAGAGGACTTTATAGGAGTGCCTATTTCTCCGTCAATATCTATTCCAGTGTGCATCTTCACAGTCCTAAATACCGGATGTACTCTTTCCCCATATTCAGAGGTTATCTCACCGTCAACAGGCATGATAAAGCTGGGATTATCCTCAAAGCTCTCAATTGCTACACTAGGAGCACCCAGGTTTTCTTTCGCCTCTGGTATTATATTCCCAATATCCGAAAATGTTCCAAGTGCTTTAGAAAAATCCATATTCCAATTTAATGTGGTTTTTATGCCTTCTGATATTGTATTGGTAAAGCTCATGTTGATGTTATTTATCAAAAGCACTGCCGCTATTGTAACAATGGATATGAAGGATTGCAGAAGCAGCCGGTCCAAATAGCTTTTCTCTCCATATCTTCTTGGTTTGAACACTGTATCGAATTTTCTATATTCCTTTATGTACTTTGGCCTCGGAATATTTTCAAAGTTATTGCTATTCATGTATTCTCTCCCCCATAGTTATTGTTTGTATATTTATATTAGTATTGGGGGAGATTTATGTCCAATAAATAGAAGAATGTGCAACAAACGGACGGCCAATGGCCGCCCCTACGGATTTCATTGCTATTTTGTAGGGGCGCGCATTGCGCGTCCGTTTATGTAC
>JAWLHF010000119.1:0-8414 GCA_041690515.1 Clostridiaceae bacterium
AGCTGGATAAAGGCTGAAATAAAAAGTCCCCCACCTGAAGTGGGGGACTTTTGTATAAATAAGGTAATCAATGCAAAGGATATTTTGGATAGGTGGGAAAATGCGACATTAACGGATGTATTATGGTTGCGGGGTCCGAGGTATGCTTGGGTATTCCTTATTGGTATGGGGGGCGGGTAACACTGAACACACGGATGTTACACAGAATCGCTCCGCGATTACACGGAAATTTACTAGTTTCTCAATTACGCTGTCATTCTGAACGCAGTGAAGAATCTTAACTTTCTTGCTCATCCCATGAAAAATCTTCATATATTCCTTTAGGGTCCAGATCCTTCGCTTTACTCAGGATGACACATGGTCACAAGTCTTATCCACCGTGAATTCAGTGCGTTTCAGTGTTTTTCCGCAGGAAAACCGTGTTGGCGGTGCTTATACTCTTAAGGAATATCCAGGTACCCCGGAACCTCGAAACCTCGGACCTGTAACCTAGCGCACGTTAGTGCGCATTTTCCTACTTGTTTCCAATAATTACTTTTGCTAATATGATTAAGGGTGATATATGATGAAAAGAATAGCTGCTGTTATCCTGACAGGACTATTGCTGTCCATGATGCTTACAGCCTGCGGGAAAGAGCCGGAGAGCGAATATAAGAAGTACAACGATACCTTTTTTGATACCTTTGACACCATTACACAGGTGGTAGGCTACGCTAAAAGTGAAGAGGAGTTCAATGGCTATTTTGAATATATACGTTCACGGTTTGAAGAGCTTCATAAACTGTATGACAAGTATAATAGCTATGAGGACATAAATAATATAAAGACCATAAATGATAATGCTGGTATCAAGCCTGTAAAGGTTGATAAGGAAATAATAGACCTTGTTGTTTTTGCTAAAGACTGGGCAAAGCGTACGAGTGGCCGTGTAAATATTGCAATGGGCCCTGTCCTGGAGATATGGCATGATTATCGTGAAGAGGGAAAGTCGGATCCAATGAATGCCCAGCTGCCTCCCATGGAGCTGCTATCAAGGGCGGAAAAACATACTGATATTGAAAAGATCATAGTAGATGAACAGAATAGTACTATATTTCTTGCAGAACAGGGTATGAGCCTTGATGTGGGAGCTATAGCAAAAGGCTTTGCTACTGAGATTGTTGCAAAGGAGATCATGGAAAAGGGTTTTACTTCCGGGATAATAAGCCCCGGAGGGAATATAAGAGTAATAGGGAAGCCTCTTGATGGTGTACGCAAGCGCTGGGGCATAGGCATACAGGATCCGGAGAAAATTATAATAACTGCAGAAGAAAACCTGCTTGATACCATATTTGTGACTGATGCGGCAGTAGTCAGCAGCGGGTATTATCAAAGATACTATGTTGTAGATGACAAGATAATTCATCATCTTATAGACCCGGGTACATTGATGCCGGGTAATTATTATAAAGCAGTGACTGTTGTGACGGACGATTCGGGACTTGCGGACTTTTTGTCCACTACGGTGTTTATGCTGCCCTATGAGGAAAGCAAGGCACTTGTGGATAGTATTGATGGAGCAGATGCTGTCTGGGTCATGCCAGATGGAAAGGTTGAAGCAACTGATGGAATGAAGAGGATTTTGAAAAGCAACGGGGCAACTGACAGAAAAGCTGAGTAACATGCATAATATTTAGGTGGAGTGTAAACACTCCGCTTTTTTTGTTATATATGTAATAATAATGTCGTTTCATATATGCTGAATTGACAAGGATGCGTCACAAATATAATATTAGCATAAACAGGAAGAATAAGGGAGGTATGTGAATGAAATCCTTTGGGGTCATTAGCAAGCTGGACAGTTCAGGTGAAGTTGAGCTCCCTCCTATACTGATGGCATTATGCAAACTTGAAGAGGGTGATGCAGTCGAAATATGTCCGGAGGAGGACAAGGTAATAATAAAGAAACATCCTCAGACTTGTATTTTCTGCGGATCAACGGATAGTTTGAAGGAATATATGAAAAAGAGCTTCTGCAATAACTGTGCGGAAGAGCTTAGAAATTACTAAGAGTCATTTTCATCTAGAGGCGGCACTGATGCTGCCTTTTTACAACGAGGCAAGAGATATCTCCACTTCTGCAAGCGGTGGGCATATCACCTGCCTCGTTGAACCTTCGAGTAAGTTTTATGCAAAAATACAAAAAACGGTTTATAATCTTGTTATAATCTCCTGATATTAAAATTATCCTCCAGGAGAACCCAGTTTTCCGGAAATGGATACCCCAGTGCCCAATAGCTCACTCCCCTTAAATTGTAGCTTTTAACTACATCAAACTTTGCCTGGGCGCTTCTGGCATCCTCAAACCACACTTCGTGCCTTCTGCCCTGCTCATCGGTATAGCGGTAAAATGGAGATTGAGCTGTGGTGTCATATTGTATGGTTACCCTGTATCTTCTGGCTCTGTCCATTGCCTCTCTCATACTGAAGGTTTCTGCTTCACGTCCTTGAACGTGAGGAAGCAGCCAGTCCCTTGCATATATTTGAAAACCAAAAAACAGCTTATTTCTTGGCATTACAGAAACGGCATAATCTAGAACCCTTTTTATCTGGTTTATGGGTGATATTGCCTGTGGTGGTCCCAGCCTCCATCCCCATTCATAAGTCATTAATATGACAAAGTCAGCAATTCTGCCATGGGCAGGATAATCGTGGGCAGTATAAAGCAGTCCATGTTGTTCTGCACTTATTTTTGGTGCAAGGGCACTTGAGACTGAATAGCCCTCGGGATGCAACCTGTCTACAGCTCGCTGCATAAATTGATTATACAGCTCCCTGTCACCGGGCAGTACGTTTTCAAAATCAACGTTCAGACCTACATAACCCTTATCCCTCATAATATTGATTATATTCTGCAATAGTCTATCCTGGATTTCGGCACTTGAAAGCACTATATGAGCAAGATTCTCACCCAGCTCACTGTAAGTGAAGTTTGTAATGCACATTAAAGGTGCAACACCTTCTTCGATAGCCGTATTAACTGCCTCCGTATCTCTTATGGGAGAAAGGCTTCCATCCTCTCTTATTCTATAAGCGAAGGGGCTTAGATAGGTCAGATGTTCTCCATCCTCCTCCACAATAGGAATCGCATCCGCACCAAGAATATAAATATACCCATTCACCTCAATGACGGGCCCCTGCTTTCTGGGTATGACCAGTACGGTACCGGGATATATGAGATTGGGGTCTTCTATATTGTTGGTTTTCAGCAAATCCTGCACCGTTGTGCCATATCTTTGGGCAATCATCCACAGTGCTTCTCCTCTCTGGACCCTGTGGCGAAGTGCGGGTATGAAAAGCCTGAGACCCGGAGATATGTTGGACGGGTTTTCTATATCATTTGCCTGTACTATGGATTGAATGGATACACCATAGTTTTGTGCTATTCTCCAAAGCGTATCTCCAGACCTTACGGTATGGATTGTGTCTTCCGTTGGAATAACCAGGGCTTGACCTATTAGAAGCAGATTAGCATTAGGCAGCTCATTGACTTCTACTATTCTCGACACCGGAACCCGATAGAAAGAGGAAATCTGCCAGAGTGTCTCCCCCGGTCTGACTACATGAATGAGCATGTGACAACCTCCCTGTTTTTCCTTTATATAATCTATGCGTAAATAAATGCTTGCAGAATAGCAATTGATGTTTTGCTGTAACAATTACCTCAGGGAATGAATACAATGATATATGCAATCAATTTTACGGGGTGATAGTATGGAAACGTTGAGGTTGGGCTCAAGAGGTCCAAATGTGAAGCTCATTCAGAGCCTGCTGCTTAGGATCGGCTATGATCCCGGAGTCGTGGACGGTATTTTTGGGCAGCAGACAAGAGAAGCAGTAAGAGAGTTTCAGGTGGATAATGGCCTTGTAGCAGACGGCATTGTGGGACCGGCGACCTGGGGAAGGTTTGAGAGGTTCCTGATAGGCTATGATACCTATACAGTACGTCCGGGTGACACATTATACAATATATCCAGAAGATATTACACTACATTGAATGCATTATTGACAGCCAATCCTGGGATAGATCCGGCAAATCTGAGAGTGGGGCAGCGCATTACGGTACCTTATGGGCTTGATGTTGTTTTCACTGATATAGATTATACTTATGAAATAATGGAGAGAGACATACGGGGGCTGAAGGCAAGATATCCCTTTATAGAAGTGGGTATAGCGGGTAAAAGCGTTCTGGGAAAGAATTTATACTATATAAAGCTGGGAAACGGACCTAACGAGGTATTTTATAATGGTTCCCACCATGCAATTGAGTGGATAACCACTCCGCTTCTTATGAAGTTTATTGAGAATTTCTCCAGGGCATATTCGAACAACTCATCGATACAAGGTTACAACATACGCGATCTTTGGAGAAGAGGGACCATCTATATAATGCCTATGGTCAATCCGGACGGAGTAGATCTGGCACTGGAGGGTCTCAGAAGGGATAACCCTTATTATAATCAGCTTCTTGCCTGGAATGATACCGGTCTTCCATTCTCTCAGGTATGGAAGGCAAACATAAGAGGAGTGGACCTTAACAGGAATTATCCCGCATCCTGGGAGGAAGCGAAAGCCCAGGAGCCTCAGCTTGGAATAACCGGGCCGGGGCCTACCAGATACGGCGGCCCGAGACCGCTTTCAGAGCCGGAAACTCAGGCAGTAGTGAATTTCACCAGACAGCACAACTTCAGGCTGGTTATTGCCTATCATACTCAAGGCAGGGTCATATACTGGCTGTATAAGGGTATAAGGCCGGCGAGAGCATTGGAGATTGCAAGGGTCTTCTCGGATATCACAGGCTATGCTGTTGCTGATGTACCTTATGAGGCTGCCTATGCAGGTTACAAGGATTGGTTCGTAGAAGAGTTCAGAAGACCCGGATACACCTTTGAGGTAGGTATGGGGCGCAATCCGGTGCCTATTTCTCAATTTGACACCATATACAGGGAGAACGAAGAAGTAATGCTGCTGGCACCTATAATATAACAAGGCCGGAAAGCACAAATAGTCATATGCAATGGAGAATGGTATGCATATCAGGTGCCATAATTTGATATCAATACCATTCTTTTATTGTGGAGCATATTAACCGTTTTCATTCGTTGACTAGCCTTCCTGTAATGCTGTATACTGTTTACGTAATACTACTAATTAATCATAATATACGCAGTAATAAATGTTGATGGAGGGATGTAGTTGAGGATACTGTTATATATAGCTATAATTTTTATGGGTGCTCTTCTGGGAGCAAGAGGCAGGTTATCCGAAAAATTCACGGACAAGCTCTCAAGGTTTCAGCTTGCCAGCCTGTTGCTTATGCTTTTCATAATGGGAGTGAATATCGGCGTAAATGATGATATAGTGAATGGGTTCTATAGGCTGGGTATGCAGGCAGTTGTACTTTCCGTCTGCTCCATTACTTTCAGCATCCTGTTCGTAAGACTTGTTTCAGGCTTTGTACAGCGGGACAGAAAGGACAGTGAATGAGATGAATCTGGGAATAATTGCAGCTGTTGCAATGGGAGTAGTAGTTGGATTATTTATGTTTCCCCAGCAGATGGTTCAGCATATAGGGTTGATAATAGACCTAGGACTTTGTGCACTGCTGTTTTTTGTGGGAATAGATATAGGCAGGAACAAATGCATCATACAGCAGATAAAGGCATGTGGTTTAAGAATATTGCTTATTCCGGTAATGGTTGCTGTGGGCAGTATTGTCGGGAGCATTGCAGGAGGCTTTCTCATCGGGCTTCCCATCAATGAGTCAGGTGCAATCGGTGCAGGCTTTGGCTGGTACAGCCTGTCAGCCATAATACTGTCGGATTACAGTGCCGAAGTGGGAGCGGTGGCTTTTATAACCAATGTTTTGAGAGAGGTTTTTGCATTGATTGCAATTCCCTTTATAGCAAAGTATGTGGGTAAGCTGGAGAGTATAGCTCCTGCGGGAGCTACAGCAATGGATACCTCCCTTCCGATTGTGTCGGGAGCTACCGATGGCAGGACTGCTGTAGTTTCTTTCATAACCGGAGTTGTTCTGTCTCTGCTTGTACCCGTATTGGTGCCTCTGATGATATCATTATAAAGTGTGGTGAGCTTATGAGTGCCAAAAACAAAGATGAATTCCGCGAGGAGGAGCTTTACAAGCCGATACATGATTTGCTTGTTGATCTGGGATATATGGTGCGCAGTGAGGTAAGCCACTGTGATATAGCAGCGGTAAAGGATGATCAGCTTCTTGTGGTGGAGATGAAGAAAAGTCTCAACCTTGACGTGATCCTGCAGGCAGCTCTGAGGCAAAGGCTTGCTGACACTGTATATGTAGCAGTGCCTAAGCCGGGGAAGACACTCTTTTCAAAGAGATGGAAGAATATATACTATCTGCTGAAGCGACTACAGCTTGGGCTTATGTTTGTAACTCTCAAGGAAGGCCTTTCCTTTGTAGAAATTGCTTTTGACCCCAGTCCCTTTGATATGTCCAAGAGCAAGGGGAGCAGCGGAAAGAAAAGGGCAAAGCTGCTGGAGGAATTTGAGGCAAGGCATGGAGATCACAATACCGGCGGAAGTACAAGGAAAAAGCTTATGACAGTATATAGAGAGCATGCCATGCATATAGCCTGCTGCTTCATAAAGCATGGGCCCCTAAGTCCCAAAGCCTTGAGACAACTCGGCACCCATGAGAAAAAAACTGCAGGAATTCTTGGTAAGAACCATTACGGATGGTTTGAAAAGATATCAAAAGGATTGTATGATATAAGCGAAAAAGGCAGGCAGGAAGTGTCAGGATATACAGAGCTGTACGATTATTATATGGGTTTGATTGGAGAAAATAAACCGGAGTAAAGTTTTGAAGGCTAGGCTTATTAACCCTCAGTCTTCAGCAGTTATTAAAGATACAAAAATAATGGAGAGTAATATTTATGAGGAGACGCCAATATTGTATTGGGCTCTTTATTTTTTTTGATAAAATTTGGTAAAAATTTACTTGTAAACTGAAAAGTGTAATGCTATTATATAAATAAAATTGGTATATACAACATAACAACATGTTAATATTGCATATATATTAATGGAGGAAATATGAAGAAGGTAAATAAGAATTCACCGATACCGTTATATTACCAGCTGAAGGACATAATTTGCGAGTTGATTGAGAACGAGGAGCTAAAGCCAAATGACCCGATACCTCCGGAGAGGGAACTGTGCGAGTATCATGGAATAAGCAGGATGACGGTGAACAAGGCTATAACCAATCTTGTCAATGAAGGATTGCTGTACAGGGAACAGGGGAAAGGGACCTTTGTGGCAAAACCAAAGGAAGGCTATCAGCTGTCAAGATTGCTGAGCTTTACTGAAGATATGAAAGCAAAAGGCCTTAAGGTTGATACCAGGATAATATCCTTTCATAAGAAATCGTCCACAAGGAAGATACAAAAGGCATTGGGGCTTTCAGAGAAGGAAGATGTATATGAAATAAAAAGGCTGAGGCTGGTGGAAGGTGAGCCCTACGCTCTTGAGACGGCGTATCTGCCGGTTAAGCTATGTGAAGGCCTGACTATGGAAAAGCTTGACAACAAATCCCTATATGATGTTTTAAGAAATGAATACGGACTTAGTATGGACTATGCTCATCAGACCATGGAGGCGGTTATTCTTGATGAGTATGAAAGCAGTATTCTTCAGGTGTCTGAAAAATCCATCGCACTGATGCTTTCAAGGAAAACGTACTTGGAAGATGATAAACCTATGGAATTCACAAAGGCAGTATACAGGGGTGACAAATATAAGTTCGAGGTTGTACTTAGGCGCTGACAATTGTGTTTGAACACAGTTGTTAAGATAAAAAAGGGGGTTAGCTTTTTATGAAAATCAAGTTCAGTCAATTACAAAGGCTAGGTAAGGCTATGATGCTGCCTGTGGCAGTATTGCCTGCAGCAGGTCTGTTGCTCAGACTGGGTCAGCCGGATGTTTTCAACATTCTTTTTATGGCAAAAGCCGGTGCTGCAATCTTTGACAACATGGCTCTATTATTTGCAATAGGTATAGCTGTAGGTTGGGCTCATGATAACGGAGGTGCAGCCGGCTTGTCAGGTGCAGTTGGTTATTTTGTGCTTGTCAACGGATTGAGCACCATAAATCCGGATTTGAATATGAGTGTTCTGGCAGGTATTATCTCAGGTCTTGTTGCAGGAGGACTTTATAATAAGTACTACAATATAAAGCTGCCGGAATTCCTTGGTTTCTTCGGAGGAAGAAGGTTCGTGCCTATAGTCACTTCGGCTGCAATGATGGTTCTTGCAGGCGTATTCGGAGTAATATGGGGGCCTATACAGAATGCAATTAACGCAACAGGTCAGTGGATAATAGGAGCAGGAGCG
>JAWLHF010000120.1:0-8334 GCA_041690515.1 Clostridiaceae bacterium
ACCAGACGGGCAAGCAGAGATGGGACCCCCGCCAGTGATTTTGCTGGCTTTGAAAGGCGATGAGGACATACTTCCCCGATAGTCGGAGTTTTCTACAAACTATGTCGAATTCTTCTTTCATTACACATTCTTTAAAGGGGTAGGAATATGGAGAAAAAATACAAATCAGGATTCGTTACAATAATCGGAAGGCCTAATGTTGGCAAATCAACTTTGATTAACAGGCTTCTGGGGGAGCGGGTATCAATAATTTCAAGCAAACCCCAGACTACAAGAAACTCAATTCGGTGCATATATACCACCGATGAGTACCAGATAGTATTTATCGATACACCGGGTATACACAAACCAAAGCATATGCTGGGAGAATATATGGTAAAATCGGCTACTGAGTCATTGAAGGGAGTAGATGTTACTGTAGTGATGTTCGACTGCTCTGCTGAAATAGGCCCCGGTGACATGCATATAGCAGAGGTTGCCAGGAAGATAGACTCTCCGGTGATACTTGTTCTGAACAAAATAGACAAGATATCTAAATCCAAGCTGGAACAGATTGCAGCATCCTTAATAATGCATGAGGATTATTTTGACTGTATTATTCCGATTTCTGCGGGTACAGGGGAGAATCTCAGCGAGCTTCTTAAGGAGATAGTAAAATTCCTTCCGGAAGGGCCTAAGTATTTTCCGGAGGACATATATACGGATATGCCGGAAAAGTTCATTGTATCTGAAATCATAAGGGAGAAGATACTTGAGCTGACATCGGAAGAAGTCCCTCACGGTACTGCAGTGGAGATAACCTCAATGAAGGAAAGGGAAGGCAAGGATCTTATTGATATTGAGGCCACCATATTTTGTGAAAAGGATTCCCATAAGGGGATAATCATAGGAAAAAGAGGAAGCATGCTGAAAGATATAGGCATAAGGTCCAGGGTCGATATAGAGAACCTGCTTCACTGTAAAATAAACCTGCAGCTTTGGGTGAAGGTGAAGAATGACTGGCGTGACAACAGGAGTGCACTTAAGAACTTCGGGTACAAATGGGAGTGAAGAGATGGCAATATCAAAAACTGAGGGCATAGTCCTTAAGTACACCAACTTAGGGGAAGCAGACAAAATACTGACAATACTCACAAGAAACAACGGAAAAATAAAAGCGATTGCAAAGGGCTGCCGGAAACCTAAAAGCAGCCTTCTTTCATCTTCCGAGGTTTTTGTCTTCAGTGAATTCGTGTTGTATAAAGGTACCAATTTCTATCATATATCCCAGGCTGTCACCAGAGAGACCTTTTATAACATAAGAAAAGACCTGCTTAGGCTTTCTTATGCCACCTATTTTACAGAGCTGGCAGAGACTGTTTCAGATGAAGACATACCCAGTGAAAGGCTGTTCCTTTTGTTGGCAAAGACCCTTTATTACCTTGCAGTGGGAGAAATACCCATGGGGTTGCTGCATCTGGGTTATCAACTGAAGCTTATGGATATCAGCGGCTATAGGCCTAATGTGGTCAGATGTGCAGTATGTAAGAAAGCAAGTGAAGACTATGGGAGGTTCAGTGTCAGCCTTGGAGGGGTCGTTTGCAGCCAATGCAGTGATTTGGAAAACACCAAGATAAATGGGGATGTTTTTAAGATCAGCCAAGGAACAACTGAAGCTTTTAAATTTTTGTTGAACACTGAAATTTCTAGATTAAATACTAAGAAAATTGATAATACTATTTTTAATGAAATAGACAAAATTATCAGGTCCTTCATCCTGAATCACTTGGATAAAAGGTTCAAGTCCCTTGATTTTTTGGATGATATTAAGGATTCAAACTTCTAGAAATTTGTTCAATTTGATTTGAAAGGAGCAGAACCCATGGATATCAGTCTTGAAAAGGTAGACATCATAAGAGATAGGACAGGTGTTTCATACAAAGAAGCCAAAGATGCCCTGGAAGCAGCAAATGGAAATGTTGTGGACGCATTGATTAATATAGAGGAAGCCGGGGAAAAGAGGTGGACGGAAACAGTATCCGTCAAAGGCAATGAGGCTGTAGATAAGCTTAAAGGTATTGTTAAGTCAGGTAATGTGAACAGGATAAGAGTAAAGAAGGATGACTATGTGATACTTGATATTCCTGTAACTGCAGGGGCTATCAGCGCAGTAGCGATTCCGCAGCTTACGGCAATAGGGACAGCTGTTGCTCTGCTGTCTAAATGCACAATTGAAGTTGAAAGGCCGAACAAGCAAACCATAAATGTTACGGAAGCGATTACAAATACAGCGGACGACATAGCAACCAAGATAAAGAACGTAGCCGGGGATATGAAGAATATAAGACCTGAGGATAATAATAACCCCATGGATATGACCGGTGTAACAGATGATTTTGCTACAGAGAATATGAACGAATACACCTTCAAGACAGATGACTATACAGACGCAACCAATGTTAATGTTGATGATACATTTATGCAATGAGAACCAGATTAACCTTGACAAAATATTTATGATTTGCTAAATTAAAGTTAATGTACCATTAGGAATTGGTATTTATGCGTTGAAGAAGAGGAGTAGTCAAAATTACAGCACTTATAGAGAGCCGTGGGAAGGTGGAAGCCCGGCAGTGTGATTTGATGAAGGCACTTTGGAGCAGAAGCTTGAAAAGAGGGTATGGATTTTCCGTACCAAAAAGGGTGGAACCGCGGAAGTGAACCTTTCGTCCCTTGTATTTAGGGATGAAGGGTTTTATTTTATTTATGAAAAGGGTTATGGAGGGATAAGATATGACATTTCAGGAGATTATTCTGACGTTGCAGAAGTATTGGGCAGAGCAGCATTGCATTATTGCACAGCCTTATGATGTGGAAAAGGGTGCAGGCACAATGAGTCCCTATACCTTTCTTAAAGCGTTGGGGCCGGAGCCTTGGAGGGTGGCTTATGTTGAGCCTTCAAGAAGGCCGGCTGACGCAAGATATGGAGAGAACCCCAACAGATTGTATCAGCACCATCAATTCCAGGTGATTCTGAAGCCTTCACCGGATAATGTGCAGGATCTGTATCTGGGGAGTCTCAAGGCATTGGGAATAGATCCGGAGAAGCATGACATAAGGTTCGTAGAAGACAACTGGGAAGCCCCCACCTTGGGTGCATGGGGACTTGGCTGGGAGGTATGGCTGGATGGCATGGAAATCACACAGTATACCTACTTCCAGCAGGTAGGAAGTATAGACTGCCAGCTGGAGTCTGCTGAGCTGACCTACGGCTTGGAAAGGATTGCAATGTACATACAAAATATTAACAACGTGTTTGATATTGAATGGGTATCCGGCATCAAATACGGAGATGTGTTTAAAATGGCTGAATACGAGCATTCAAAATACAGCTTTGAAGAAGCCGATACCAAACTGCTTTTCAAGTTCTTTGATGAGTATGAGGGGGAGGCAAGAAGGCTGCTTGAAAAGGATATCATACTGCCGGCCTATGACTACGTTTTGAAGTGTTCCCATACCTTTAACATACTGGACGCAAGAAAAGCAATAAGTGTCACTGAAAGAACCAGCTTCATAGGCAGGGTAAGGAATCTTGCCAGGCTTGTGGCTCACGGTTATCTGAAACAGAGGGAGTCCATGGGATATCCGCTGCTCAAGAAATCTGTATTCGGAGGTGCGGAAAATGAGTAAGGATTTATTGTATGAAATAGGTACTGAGGAAATCCCTGCAAAATATATGCCTGCTACATTGGAGAAGGTAAAGGGTATTGCCGAGTCCATGCTGGAAGATAATAGAATAGCCTTTGATGAAGTGAAGACATACGGTACCCCAAGAAGAATAATACTCTTTGTAAAAAATATGGCAGAACGGCAGCAGGATCTGGAAGAGCTTGTGAAAGGTCCTTCAAAGAAGGCGGCTTACGATGAGAATGGCAATCCCAGTAAAGCACTTCTGGGATTCTTGAAAGGTCAGAAAGCAGACCTTAGTGATGTGTTTGTGCAGGAGCTTTCCGGGGTTGAGTATATCTATTACAAGAGGCAGGCTGAAGGACAACCTACTAAAGAGGTTCTGAAGACCATACTTCCTGATATACTGACATCCATATCATTTCCAAAATCAATGAAATGGGGCAACAAATCCTTCAGATTCGCCAGACCGGTCAGATGGCTGGTGCCGATATTCGGTGATGAACTGGTAGAGTTTGATAAGGACGGAATATTGTGCAGCAGGAATACCCGAGGCCACAGGGTGCTGTCAAAGGGAAGCATTGAAATAAACAATACTTCGGAGTATTTTGAGAAGCTTAGAGAAGGATATGTCATCGCAGACCAGGAGGAGAGACGTTCGCTGATACGTATGCAGTGCGAGGAACTGGCAAGGTCAAAAGGCGGGGAAGTGATGATGGATGAAGAGCTTCTGGAAGAGGTCGTATATCTGGTGGAGTACCCCACTGCTCTAATGGGAGGCTTTGAGGAGGATTATCTTAGACTCCCCAAAGAAGTGGTAATAACTCCTATGAAAGAGCATCAGAGATATTTTCCGGTTATAGATGAGAATAACAAACTGATGAATTTCTTTATTACTGTGCGCAATGGAGATAACCGCTTCCTGGAGACTGTGCAGGAGGGTAATGAGAAGGTGCTCAGAGCCAGACTTGCTGACGCAGACTTCTTCTATAGTGAAGACAGGAAGGAATCCCTTGACAGTTGTGTAGAAAAACTGAAAAATGTTGTTTTCCAAGAGACTCTGGGAACAATCTATGACAAAACACAGAGGATAAATGGACTTAGCCGATACCTTGCTGAGGAGGTTCAGCTGGGGAGTAAGGAAATAACGAATCTCCAGAGGTCTGCTCATTTATGCAAGGCAGATCTGGTAACCAATATGGTAAAGGAGTTCGACGAGCTTCAGGGAATAATGGGGAGAGAGTATGCCCTGCTCCAGGGAGAGAGTGAGGATGTTGCGGATCCAATATTGGAGCACTATCTGCCAAGATTTGCCGGTGATAATACACCGAAGACAGTGAACGGATCTATACTCAGCATTTCAGATAAAATGGACACAATAAGCGGTTGTTTTGCAATAGGCATACAACCCACCGGGTCCCAGGACCCATATGCCCTAAGGCGACAGGCAATTGGAATTACAGCGATAATACTGGAGGGCAAAATGCATTTGGGCTTGGGGCAGCTTACGGACACAGCTCTTAAACCCTTTATGGATAAAGGTATATTAAAGGGTGATGTGAAGAATATAAGGAAGGACATAGTGGAATTCTTCAAACAGAGATTCAGGAATGTTATGATAGACAGAGGTTTTGAGTATGATGTGATCGATGGGGTTATAAATGCCGGCTTCGATGATATATATGACTCCTATCTGAAAATCGAGGAGCTTTCAAAATGGAAGCACAGTGATGAGTTCCTGAGCATATTGGGTTCATTCAACCGAGTATCGAATCTGGCTTCTAAAGCCAAGAGCTCAGCCATGAATAAAGAGCTTTTCACAGAAGAAGCAGAGAAAACACTGCTTAAGGCCTTCGAAAGAGTAAGTACAGAATTTGAAGCCTTTGTTGACAACAGGGAATATGGAAAAGCTTTAAATCTCATAATGACATTAAAAGAGCCTATAGATGCTTTTTTTGACAAGATAATGGTTATGGTTGAGGACGATGATATAAGGAACAACAGACTGGGGCTGTTAAAGAGCATGGCTGATATGATGAACCGGATAGCGGACTTAGGCTCCATTGTGGTTAAATAAAGTTAAATTTTTTATTGTGATGACAAATGCTTTATGATAGTATTTATAGAGAATGCAGTATGATTAAGGATATTATCATAAGTACTGCATGAAATACACATAATTTACATGAGGACTTTCAAAATTGCTTGAGGCAGGTGATAGCCATAGAATTCACAAATCGTCAGAAACAAATAGTAGAGTTGGTAAAAGCTCATCAACCCATAACAAGTGAGCAGCTGGCAGCAAAGCTTAATATGACTAGAGCTGCTCTGAGGCCTGATCTTACGATACTGACAATGTCAGATATACTCGAAGCCAGACCGAAGGTAGGGTATTTTTATTCGGGAAAAAGCGTGAATAATATTGGCGAAGACTTTATAAAAAGCATCAAGGTTTCAGAAATAAAGTCCATTCCGGTAGTTGTAGAAGAAGAAACGACAGTATATGATGCCATTGTGACACTTTTTTTGATGAATGTTGGTACAATCTACGTTCAAAATAAAGGAGCCCTTACGGGAGTAGTGTCCAGAAAGGATTTCATAAAAATCGCAATCGGCAACAACGATATAAAAAACATGCCGGTTGGAATGATTATGTCAAGAATGCCGAACGTGATTTATATTTTGGATACTGATAATGTATACGATGCCATAGTAAAGCTCATTACCCACGAAATAGACAGTATTCCAGTAGTGGAGCCAATTGAGAATGATGAGGGTAAGGAATTGTTCAAGATAACAGGCAAGGTGTCCAAAACCAATATAACTAAATTGCTTTATGACTTGTTTAAGCAATAGGTTAGGGGGATATTATGAATAAAAAAAGGGCAGTAATATTTGTGATATCGGATTCAATAGGGGAAACGGCAGAACAAGTGGCCAAGGCTGCATCAGCCCAATACCCCGATTGTGAGATCAGAATAAAATGGATACCTTATGTTACCGAGATTGAGAGCATACAGGAAGTAGTAAGCGAAGCAAAGGATATCGACAGTATAATAATGTTCACCCTTGTTGTGCCCGAGCTTAGAGAATATATGAGGAAGCAGGCGGAGGAACATAATATCGCCTATGTCGATATTATGGGCCCGGCAGTTGATGCCATTGCTAAGGTAACCGGAGGCCATCCCACAGACATACCGGGGGCGGTACGGAAGCTGGATGATGAGTATTTTAAGAAAATTGAAGCAGTGGAGTTTGCAGTTAAATATGATGACTGCAAGGATCCTAGAGGTATAAAGAAAGCTGATCTGGTGCTGCTGGGGATATCAAGGACTTCAAAGACACCCTTGGGTATGTTCCTGGCAACCAAGAACATCAAGGTGGCAAACATACCCCTTTTGCCTGAAGTCAAGCCGCCTAAAGAGCTTTTTGAAATATCACCGAAAAGGATAATAGGACTGGTGATCAGTCCGGATCATCTGAACCCAATAAGACTTGAAAGGTTGAAATCTCATGGGCTAAGCAGTGAAGCAAATTACGCCAGCAAAGAAAGAATAGCCTATGAGCACAAATATGCTGAAGAAATCATGAAGAAAATCGGTTGCAAGATAGTTGACGTAACTGATAAAGCCATTGAGGAAACAGCAAATACAATACTTCAAATATTTAAGGAGGTTAACGAGGAATGAAGAAGTATGTTTACAATTTTAAAGAAGGAAAGGCTTCAATGAAGGACCTCTTGGGAGGTAAGGGTGCAAACCTGGCGGAGATGACCAATATAGGACTCCCCGTACCCCAGGGTTTTACAATAACAACTGAGGCCTGCAACGAGTATTACAACCAGGGCGAAAAAATCTGGAGCGAGCTTAATGATGAGATATTTGAAAAGCTCAAGGAATTGGAAGCATCAACAGGCAAGACTTTCGGAGGCGGGGACAATCCTCTGCTTGTATCCGTAAGATCGGGAGCTAAGTTCTCAATGCCGGGTATGATGGACACCATACTCAACCTAGGCTTGAACGATGAGGTTGTTGAAACCGTAAAGAATAGCACAAACAACGAAAGATTTGCAATGGACAGCTACAGAAGATTTATACAGATGTTTTCAGACGTTGTTATGGAAATACCAAAGTCAAAATTCGAAAGAATCCTTGATGAAATAAAAGAAGAAAAGAATGCAAAATATGATACTGATCTTACAGCGGCAGACTTGAAAGAGGTTGTAGAGAAGTTCAAAGCCCTCTATAAGAAAGAAAAAGGTGAGGATTTCCCTCAGAATCCAAGAGAGCAGCTTCTGCATGCAGTTACAGCAGTATTCAGATCCTGGAATAACGAAAGAGCTATCATATACAGATCAATGAACAACATACCCGGAAACCTGGGAACAGCTGTTAACGTACAGTCCATGGTATTTGGAAACATGGGCGATGACTGCGGTACAGGGGTTGCATTTACAAGAAATCCAGCTACAGGAGAAAGAAAGCTGTATGGGGAATTCCTTATGAATGCACAGGGTGAAGACGTTGTTGCAGGAATAAGGACTCCACAGACAATCGACAGGCTCGGAGAAATAAACAAAGAGGTTTATGACCAGTTTGTAAAGGTTGCAAATCTTCTTGAAGATCACTACAGAGATATGCAGGACATTGAGTTCACTATAGAAAAGGG
>JAWLHF010000121.1:0-8281 GCA_041690515.1 Clostridiaceae bacterium
ATTGGCTCCATACTCTGTTTGAAATCACTGAGCTTCCAGCCAATTGCATCTGCTATCATACCTATTGACTCTGCAAAACCAACATGTCCTGCAAGCTTTCCTGTCTCTACACCTTTCTTGAACTCATCTACAGTGATTCCTATACCCTGCTCTTCCATAACAGCCGGTCCAAAAGGAGACAAGCTGTTAACACGTCTTGCTGTGATATGCTCTACCTCTTCACATGCACCGGTGAAAACAACAACCAGAAGATCCATCATGAGTCCGGGGTTTATACCTGTTCCAAGTACTGTAACGCCGTTTGCCTTTGCTATCTTGTTCAGTTCTTCAGCAAGCTCCGGCTCCTGAGCTTTTGGATAGGCCATTTCTTCAGCACTGGATATGACATTAATCTTCTTTTCCAAGCAATACTTTATTTTGTCAAAAGCATTTTTGGTAAATGAATCTGTGCAAATCAGCACTACGTCTGCTGAATTTTCCTTTACCACATCTTCAAGGGCACCAATTTTCACATCAGGTCTGCTGCCTCTTTCAGTCTTTATGTAGTCATACATGCTCTTGCCGATTTTAGCTCCTCTGCCTACAACTCCAACAATCTCGACACCTGTTTTCTTAAGGAGCATATCGGCAATTCCGCCTCCCATGGCACCCAGTCCCCAGATAATAACCTTTACATTCTCTTTTCTCATTCAGCATAACCTCCTAATCATATTTAGAGTCACCATTGTAATATATTGCAAGCTTCATGCCAAAATCTCAATAAAAAAACTCTTTGCCGCAGAAGCCATGAGCATTGAAATTACAGCAACACCATTTTGTTTTTTGCAATTGCAAATTTCAGAATTGTGTCAAAACCCTTTTTATCGCAAATAATTTTGCACACATGCAATATTTTTTGCATATACATTTCAGTTTCATATGCAAGCCTTACCTGAGAAAGAATCATTTTTTGTCGGAATCAATTAACGCAAATTTTTTTGCACTTTTCCCGGGCAATCCAATCTGCGGCATTGACAACAGTCATTATAAATCATAAAATTATCTTGAATGTATTATTTGCTAAGTACTTATTTTTATATGCGCTGCAAGGAGATATAATTATGTACGATTTTCATACGCATTCCCACTTCTCTAGCGATGCAACGGTTTCCATGTACTCAATGGCACAAGCAGCCAAGATAAAAGGGTTAAAGGGCATATGCTTCACTGATCATATTGATTTGGATTATCCCGGTGATAATATCAACTTTGACTTTTCCTACGACGACTATATAAATGAACTGAGCAGTATCAAATCTACATTCCCAGAAGATTTCGAAATATTCTCAGGTTTGGAGCTGGGTTTGCAACCCCATGTCATGGCCGACAATGAGGCTCTTCTTAAAGACAAGCGGTTTGATTTCATAATAGGTTCCATACACTGCGTCAATAAAAAGGATTTGTATGATGGTTCTTTCCTCGATGGCATAACAAACAAAGAAGGCATCATGAATTATTTCAAGGATATGCTGCATTGCCTGGACAGCTTTACAGACTTTGACGTACTGGGGCATTTGGATGGTATAAGACGTTATCTCCGAGATGGTGAGCAAAGCTTCTCATATGATATATATAAAGGCCTAATACACAATGTGCTGTACAAATTGGTGAACCTGAACAAAGGCATAGAGGTGAACACCTCTGGCCTCCGCTATGGACTCGCTACCTTCCATCCTCTTCCCGAGATACTCAAATTATATCGTTTTCTCGGAGGGGAAATTGTCACTATAGGCTCCGATTCTCATATCCCCGATACCTTGGGCTACGAGTTCAAGAATGCGGTGAATCTGCTTTCAGAGCTTGGCTTCAAATACTACACGATATTCAAGGATAGAAAACCCATATTCATAAAGATATAGGAGGCTTTTACGCCTCCTATATCTTTATATCGTATTTTTTCAGTTTGTGTTGCAGGGTCTGCCTCTTGATCCCGAGCTTCTCGGAGCTCTTGGATATATTGTTTCCGCATTCCTGCAGAGCCTCCATGATCAGAGATATTTCTATCTCCTCAAGCATCTTGTCAAGAGACTGCCCGCTATCCAAACTCACTTCATGCTTATTTCTCGATGTCTTTGACAATATCTTACATATATTGGAAGACACATGTTCGGATTTTATGATATGACCTTCGTTGATCATATTTATTGCACTTTCAATTACATTCTCCAATTCCCTGACATTTCCTGGCCAATTATAATTCATAAATGCTTCCTTCACTTCATTTGAAACATACCATATATCTTTCTGCAATATGCTATTGTACTTTTTAATGAAGTAATCTGTCAGAAGAGGAATGTCACTTTTTCTCTCCCTAAGGGCAGGTATGCTGACCGGTATTACATTCAACCTATAGTACAGATCCTTCCTGAGTATCCCTTTATGCATCAATTCTGCAGGGTCTTCATTAGTCGTAGCTAATATCCTGACATCAATAGGTATTTCTGAAAGGCCTCCTACCCTTCTCACATATCCTTCCTGCAGAACTCTCAACAGTTTTGCCTGAAGCTGCCTTCCCATAGAGTTGATTTCATCCAATAACAGAGTTCCGCCATTTGCCTGTTCGAAAAGTCCCGGTCTGTTTATTGCACCTGTGAAACTGCCTTTGGCTGTTCCGAACAGTATCCCCTCCAAAAGAGATTCCGGCAGTGCTGCACAATTCTGAGCAATAAAGGGCTTGTGTTTTCGGCTGCTTTCATTATGTATGCTCTGAGCGAATAATTCCTTACCGGTGCCTGTTTCTCCATATACCAGGACTGTCGAGGATGACATGGCCGCTTTTTTTGATATTTCTATGGTATTTAAAAACCTCTCATCCTCTCCTATAAGATTCCTAAAAGTATAGCCTTTAAGATTCCTATCATCTATATCCTTGCTTGCAAGCTCCTGCTGCAAATATACCAGCTTTGCGGAAAGCTCCTTCTCCTTCGTGATGTTCTTGGCCATCTCCAAAGCACCGTACTTCCCTGAAGCAATCATAATCGGGATAGTACTGTTTACGGTATTTATCTGCTTGCCCTTATTATTAAGATAGGTTTGATATCTATTATATATTGGTTTTCCTGTTTTAAGAACAGTAAGCATTGTGCTGGTTTCGGGAGTCAGGCTGGGGAATATCTCCAATATGCTTTTCCCCATGACTTCATTTATATCCAGCCCTTCCAAATCAGCCATTGCCTGATTATATATGATTGTCTTCCCTGTACTGTCAACAACATTTATCCCTATATCCATGTTCTTAATTATAGTATCCAGAATTGACTTGTAAATAAGATTCATCTTCATAACACAATACCCCTCGCCAAATAAGAATCCTGCCCAACAACGCGGCATTATCTTTGTTGGGTTCAGGACCTTGTTGTATACAAAAATAAAGGTATCACCAATAGAACATATTGGTAATACCTTTATTATAGCAATTATTACAGACTATGGGCAATAGGTTTGGATATTACTGTACTTATTTGAACTCAGGATACAGAGGATGTCTGTCACATAGAGCCTTAACCCTGCCGGCACATTCTGCCTTTGATTCTGGATTTTTCAAAGCTGCGGCTATTATATCCGCTATCTCTTCCATATCTTTTTCTCTAAACCCTCTTGTAGTCACTGCAGGAGTTCCTATCCTCAAGCCGCTTGTAATGAATGGGCTTTGGGGATCGAAGGGTATCGTATTTTTGTTTGTAGTGATTCCTATTTCATCGAGCAGCTTCTCGGCATCCTTACCTGTAATGTTCTGTTTTCTGAGATCCAGCAGCATCAAATGATTGTCTGTCCCCCCGGATACTATATCTATGCCTTTGGCCATCAAAGCGTTTGCCAAAGCTGAAGCATTAATAAGCACCTGCTTCATATATTCCTTGAAATCTTCGCTCATAGCTTCCTTGAAGCATACTGCCTTTGCAGCGATTGTATGCATAAGCGGGCCTCCCTGCATACCTGGAAAGATTGCCTTGTCCAGTGCCTTTGCATATTCAGCCTTGCAAAGTATAGCTCCACCTCTTGGACCTCTTAAGGTCTTATGGGTAGTAGTTGTTACAAAATCAGCATAAGGAACAGGACTCTCATGAAGCCCGGCCGCTACAACTCCTGCAATATGTGCCATATCCACCATCAAAAGTGCTCCCACTTCATCAGCAATCTCTCTGAAGGCTTTAAAGTCTAACTTTCTTGGATAAGCGCTGGCTCCTGCCACAATAAGCTTTGGCTTGCACCCCCTGGCAATTTCTCTTACATTGTCATAATCAATTTTTCCTGTACTCTCCGATACTCCGTAGTGTACAAACTTATAGAGCTTTCCCGAAATATTCACCGGGCTTCCATGTGTAAGATGCCCTCCGTGGGATAGATCCATACCCATTACAACATCGCCGGGATTCAGGATTGTAAAGTAGACAGCTTCATTGGCACTGGCACCGGAATGAGGCTGAACGTTTGCATGCTCCGCACCAAACAAGGCTTTCATCCTGTCTCTCGCCAAATCCTCTGCTATATCAACAAATTCACAGCCTCCATAATATCTTTTCCCCGGGTATCCTTCGGCATATTTATTTGTAAGCACTGTTCCCAGCGCTTCCATTACAGCAGGCGATACAAAATTCTCTGATGCGATAAGCTCTACCTTGCTTCTCTGCCTTCCAAGTTCTTTTTGTACTACTTCAAAAACCTCATTATCAATAGCTCTGATACTGTCAAGTTTCATATCATGTTCCTCCTGTATTCATTTATATTTATTATTTCTTATATACCTGCAACTTAATATCGATTAGAAATAATAATAACATAGAAACAATTACCATTAAAGCGAAAGAGCTGCTTTTTAGTATTACAATTACTAATATATATATTAGGAGCGCTTATAACTATCTATAAGCGCTCCATCCAATTAAACATACTTTTTCAACATGTCATCAAATACCTGTTTAGGTCTGGCACCGATAACACCATCCACTTTGCTTCCATTATTGAACAGGAAAACGGAGGGAATGCTCATTATATCATACCTGCCTGCAAGCTCGGGATTCTCATCAACGTTTACTTTTGCAATATCCAGCTTCCCTTCATATTCATCTGCAAGCTTGTCGATAACAGGTGCCACCATTCTGCAAGGACCGCACCATGCAGCCCAAAAGTCAACCAATACAGGTTTATCAGCCTTCAATACTTCATTTTCAAAATTATTCTGATTCACTATTTTAATGTTCTTACTCACAATCAATTACTCCTTTCGAATTTCTGTCAAAAATACTGTATAGGTATTAATAACATATTTTTATTTTATCCACTTGGTGGATTTATAAATAAAGAAACTAATTCAGCCTTATCTAGATATTGTCTTTTCCTTTAATTCCTACTATAATGGGTTTTAATTTCTTCATATTCCTGATGGATTTGTCCTTCAGCTTTATGACAATATATGAAACAGCCAATGCCAGCAGACCGGATACTGCTCCAAGTGTTTGTGCAGTGTCACTGTTAAACCCTGCTGCAAGCAGTCCGTAATATCCTCCCATGATTCCAAGTATAAGTGCTACAAGGGGAAAGCCATACGCAATAAGCATCGCTGTCATAAAATTCATGTTTTCAAGCTCTATTTCTACTTCATCACCAATTTGGGCTCCAATATTATTTTCAGCAGTCATAACCATTTCAAGCTTTTCCCTGCCTACCTGGCAGTTTCCGCATTCACCTCAGGCAGTGCCTCTTTTTATAAGTATCGTAGCTTCGTTTTCTTCTATTTTTATTACCTTCCCGATTTCTTTCATCTACTGCTACCATCCCTTTTATTTTACGTATTTCACTATTGTTTCTATAACCTCTTCAATGCTTTCATCACTATTATCCTTCTGTAGGGATTCCCTGAGACATTCCTTGATGTACCTGTCCATTATCAATCCCCCGACTCTGTTTATTGCAGATCTTATGGCAGATATCTGCACCATTATGTCTCCGCAGCATTTATCTTCATCAATCATTTTCTGTATGCCTTTTGCCTGCCCTTCGATTTTTCTCATCCTATTGAGAATATCTTCTTTACTAAACTCTTTATTATCCAACTCATCGCCTCCTATACCCCGTACCGGTATCTTAATACCATTATATAACTAAAAATATATTTGTCAACCTAATATTTAAAAATAAGTATTCAGCTTCCCAAATATAATTTGAACTTTCCATTCTTACATATTTTTGCTTCGAGCTTCGTGCTGCGTGCTTCGTGCTTAAGTTGAGACTTCGAAGAAATCCTTAAGGCTCGTGGCACGTAGCTCGAGGCAGGACTCCGGAGTCCTACCCCAGATTCAATATATCCCTTACCACAGCCGATGCGATAGCCAGGCCTGCAGCGGAAGGCACAAAGGATATGCTGCCCGGAATCTGCCTGCGCTTTGTACAATTAGCTGTTTCTTTATTGCTGCATATGCAGTTTGTTTTGCAATCTGCCACATCCTTAATAGGTGTAAGTGGTTCTTCCTTTGAGTAAACCACCTTAAGTCTCTTTACCCCTCTCTTGCGCAGCTCATATCTCATGACCTTTGCAAGAGGACAGATCGAGGTATTGTATATATCCGTTATCTCCAGCTTTGTAGGGTCAAGCTTGTTCCCTGCCCCCATGCAGCTTATTATTGGCACGTCCATTTCTATACACTTCAATACCAGGTCTATCTTTGAACTAACCATGTCTATTGCATCTACTACATAGTCGTAGTCACTCTGCAGAAGTTTACAGGAAGTTCCATCATTATATAGTTCTTTGTGTATGACTATTTCCGCATCAGGATTAATATCCTTAAGCCTGTCTTTCATTGCATCAACCTTTGGCATACCTACCGTTCTCCTTGTTGCATGGATCTGTCTGTTAATATTAGTCAGGCAAATGTCATCATAGTCAATAAGCACCAACTTTCCAACACCACAGCGACATAAGGCCTCTGCAGTAAAAGAACCCACGCCTCCGATTCCGAAGATTGCAACTGTGCTTTTCTTCAATTTTTCAATACCTTCTTTTCCGATTAAAAGCTCTGTTCTCGAGAATTGATTCATATTCTATTACCTCCAAAAAACCCTGCAATGCAGCATCAGTAATATAACGAGCAGAGCAGGGTTATTCTATGATTTTTAAAGCTTATTATCTGTCTTTGACTTCTATTTGCAGCTCTTCCAACTGCCTCGGATCAGCCGGTGATGGTGCATCAGTCATAAGGCAGCTTGCGGTTTGAGTTTTGGGGAATGCAATAACATCCTTTATGTTATCAGTTCCTGTAAACAGCATTACTATTCTGTCAAGTCCAAAAGCCAGCCCGCCATGAGGAGGTGTGCCGTATTTGAATGCTTCCAGCAGATAGCCGAATTTGCTCCAAGCTTGCTCCTGAGAAAAGCCCAGAAGCTTAAACATCTTCTCCTGAAGCTCCTGCCTGTGTATCCTTATACTTCCGCCCCCCAGCTCATAACCGTTAAGTACAATATCATATGCCTTCGCCCTTACCTTAAGGGGTTCTGTATCCAAAAGCTCCAAATCTTCGTCCATCGGACTTGTAAATGGATGATGCATTGCAACATACCTGTTTTCTTCCTCATCAAAGTCCAATAGCGGGAACTCGGTTACCCAAAGAAGATCATACACGCTGTTGTCAATCAATCCAAAACGTTTTGCCAATTCAAGCCTAAGCTGCCCAAGGGAGTCATAAACCACTTTTGCCTTATCGGAGACAATAAATATTATATCTCCTATTTTTCCACCGGTTCTTTCAATTATTCCGTTCAGTTCTTCCTCCTTAAGGAATTTAGCTATTGGTGACTTTATTCCCTCTGCAGTTATATTTATCCAAGCAAGGCCTTTTGCCTTGTATATCTTAACAAACTCTCCCAGGCTGTCTATCTCCTTGCGGCTGAGTTTTTCTCCCAGTCCTTCTGCATTTATCGCCTTCACCATTCCTCCATTTGCCAGAGAATCAGCGAAAACCTTGAACTCGGATTTTGCAACCAAATCACCAATATCCTTCAGCTCAAGTCCAAACCTTGTATCCGGCTTATCAGAACCATAGCGCTCCATAGCTTCTTTATAGGTCAATATTCTAAATGGAGTCTGAATCTCTATATCCAGAACTTCCTTGAACAGCCTCTTTAAGAGACCTTCATTTAGTACCATCACATCCTCCTTCTCTACGAAGGACAACTCCATATCAATCTGAGTGAATTCAGGCTGTCTGTCAGCCCTCAGATCCTCATCCCTGAAGCACTTGGCTAT
>JAWLHF010000122.1:0-8270 GCA_041690515.1 Clostridiaceae bacterium
AAACACAATTTCATCACTCTGGAGTTCATTGATGACACTACATCCGAAACAGTCAAGCAAGAAAACAATATCATATATTTTGTAGGCCCAGGCAATACAGGGAAGACCTCAATCATTGCTTCGGTAAGCGAGAGCTTCAGAGAAAACAGTCAGAAGCTTGCACTGATAGATATTACCAGAAAAAACAAGCTTATTGATTATTTCCCTAAGCACAGCTTCCTCAATGCCAATAACTTGAAGGACCTTTCAATATCCAGGGATTTTTTCAAGTCAGTGAATATATACACCGATGGGCTTGTAGACTTATATATATATGATTACGAATATGACAGCAAAGGGCCTGAGGTCATATATTTCTGCGAGATACTTAGAAAGCTCAGTGATTTATATGACTATATCATTATAAATGCCGATGAGGGTTCTGTAATGAACACTCCATACATATTCAAGACTGCCAATAAGATATTTATAGTACATGACTTCATGCCCAACAAGATAAGGACCACCAAGAGGCTCCTTCTTAAGATGATAGCTTCAGGCATTGATACTCAAAGCACCGTATCTCTTATATACAACAAAACACTAAAGGGTGCAGCAGATATCGGCAGCATAGAAGAAAAGCTGCTTTTTATCAGGCTTCCCAACAAGAAGATAATTCCTACCGTGGACATCAACTGCAATACCTTCGAGATACCCTATGATCAGAGAACAATGTCCGCCATTGTCAGGAATCTCTCTTCGGGTTCAACAGGCATTGGGAATACTTCAAGAGGATACAGGACAAATATCTCAAATATATATAAACACATAAACGGTATACCCTACACAGATAATGACGAGATGGAGATATCCCAGTTCATTAAGGAAAAGCTGCAGAAGCTGGCTGACAAAAAGTACATCTCTGAAAGCATCACCAGCCTAAGAAGCGAACTAAACAATCTTAAGGAAAGTCAGATTGTAATAAAAAGTGCTGATTTACTGCACTCCGGCAGAACAAAGCTCAGTAATTCAAGGATACTTACAAAAGGCATCAAGGATATGAAGCTGAAGCTGGCAAAGCATTATAGCTCAGCCTGCAGCTCCATAATAAGAAGCAAATATCTAACCGCTAATGAAAAGAAGCAGCATTGAGCTGCTTCTTTTATTCTAGAACCCGAAAAGTACCTTTATACTCTTGTACCTGCCCTTGTTTGATGCCGTTTCCAGGGCTTGCTTATAATCCTTGATGTCAAATACATGGGTGACCAGAGGTTTGGTATTTATGCTTCCGTTCCTAATCAGTTCAAGGGTATGACTGTATGTGGAAGCAGTTATTCCATTTATCTCCTCGGTACTGCACCAGTAAGCTCCGTGCAGCCTGATCTCTTTTAGCCATATGGGAGTCCAGTCAACTCCTTTCGGAGCAGAAGCAAGACCTATCAGTACCATTGTACCCCCCTGCTTTGTAAATCTAAGAGCTTCATCAATGCTTAGGTCGGAGCCTACACATTCAAAAACCCTGTCAAAACCTCCCGTCATGACCCTCTTTCCGATAATTGGCTTATACAGGGTGCCTCCCGTCAAATTCGCAAAGGTTGAAAAATAGTCATTATCATGGGTATATACCACAGTATCAGCGCCATATTCCTCAGCCAGATCCCCTTGGAACTTATGGCGTGCCAGAATAGTGATATTGCATTTCGATCCCAAAGCCCTCAAACAAGCGACAACCATAAGGCCGATTATTCCGCTCCCTACCACCAATACCCGCTCGTTATCATCAGGGAAGTTCCTTGCTACAGGATGCAAAGCTGATGCAACCGCATCAACCAGTACTCCATTCTCTCCCTTCATATCCTTGTCAAGCTTTATAAGCTGTGACTTGTGGGCTATATAGTACTCTCCCCAGCTTCCTCCGGTATCCCTGCAGGAGCCTATGGACATTCCCGAAGCCAAAGAACCCCTTGTAAAATTGCTGCATAATGCTGCATTACCGCTTCTGCAGCTGGGGCATTCCTCTTCAATACCCCTGACCTTACAGGAGAGTATCGGATCCGCAATTACTCTGTCTCCCACTTCATATCCGTCAACATCCTTTCCTTTCTCCGCAATTACCCCCATATTTTCATGGCCTATAATAAAAGGAAAGGATACAAAGGGAGAGCAGGAGGGACTGTCATGAAGGTATACCAGATTGAGGTCACTTCCGCATATTCCTCCAAAATTAGTCCTGATTTTTACCCAATCCTCTCCAATCAGCTCAGGCTCTTTAAGATTATCCCTGTAACCGGTGCATGTAATACCTCCGTAGCTGAGCTTTCTATCGATCTTGCCCAGCAGCAGGGTGCCTATGTATTTCTTTACATCTCCGTCAAACAGTATTCCTCTCAATATACTTCCCCCTTAGTCTGAGTTCTAAATGACCTCATATTCCCTGCCTACCGTCTCCAGCGCTTCCAGTGCTTTATCAAGATGCTCTCTGGTATGAGCGGACATGATACTCATTCTGATTCTGGACAGTCTTTTAGGAACCGCAGGATACATTACGGGATTTACGTAAATATCCAACTCATGAAGTCTTCTGCACATCTCTCTTACTTTGAGGTCGTCTCCTATGATAATCGGGAAGATAGCAGTTTCTGAATTTCCAAGATCAAACCCTATAGCTTTCAGGTTGGACCTGAAATAATCAATATTCTCCCAGAGCTTACTTCTATGCTCCGGCTCCTTCTCAATAACCTCCAGTGCTGCTATTAGTGAACCTGCGACCTGTGGTGTCATGGCAGTGGAGAATATATACGGTCTTGAATAGAACCTGAGCAGCTCTACTAATTCCCCGCTGGATGCTATAAAGCCTCCAACACCTCCCAGAGCTTTGGATAAGGTACCTGCTACTATATCGACTTTGCCTTCTATGTTGTGGTGCTGAGGAGTCCCTCTTCCAGTATTGCCAATTACCCCAGTGGCATGTGCTTCATCTACCATGACATAAGCCCCATAGGCTTTAGCCAACTCCACTATCCTGTCAAGAGGAGCGATATCACCATCCATTGAATATACCCCGTCAACAATAATAAGCTTTGTCCTATATTTATCCTTTGCCTTTTTCAATACCTTTTCAAGAGAATCCATGTCATTGTGTCTGAAGAACTTTGTATTTGTCGATTTGCAGCCATCAATTATACTTGCATGGACAAACATATCAAGTATTGCAATATCTTCTTCCTGGAGAATGGAAAGCAATGTGCCGCAGTTTGAGCCGAAGCCAGAGGTATATATGATGGAATCCTCACAACCTTTGAATTCCGCTATTTTTTTCTCCAGCTCTATATGTAGGTCAAGAGTGCCTCCCAGCAGCGGTACGCTTCCGGCTCCGGAACCGTACTTTTCCAATGCCTGCCTCCCTGCTTCTATGGTTCTGGGATGCTTTGTCAGGTTAAGATAGTCATTGGATGCCAGATAAACCATATCCTTGATCTTTCCGGTATACTGGTCCCTTACCCGCATAATTGGGCCGGATCCGTCCACCGATACTCTTCTGTACTGCATGTGCTTTCTGTTTACAACGTCCTTCCTATACTCGCCGAAGGCCTTTGCCCTTCCCATGATGTCTGTGTCCGGCACCTTGAAAAAGTCAGCCAGACTGTAGTTCCTTGAATCCATTACCATAACCTCCTGTAAATAATCTTTATACGTTACGGAAACCTTCTATCCACTACAGCTATCCGTTTTCCTGATGTGTACATTTCTGTGCACATCAGATTTATTAAATATTATACCACCGTTTCAAATATTTAGTAATATTTCTATATATTATGGGGTGCTTTTTATATAACCGGATCAAAAAGTCCTTCCTTGACATTGATACCGCTGATACGGATAATAATAATATGTAAGCCATCACAACAATCAGCGGAGGTAGTAATTTTGAAAAGGCGTTATCTTATCATCCTTATGACACTTATACTCCTGGTATCACCAAGCTGCTCAGCTCCATCTGCCCCGGAGGACAAGACCCCTTTACCCGCACCTTCTCAGGAAAGCGACCAAACAAAAGCCGGTATTGATCCTCTGGAAGAAAAAGCGGCTGCAATACTGGATGCACTGACTCTTGAGGAAAAGGTAGGTCAGCTGTTAATTATAGGGTTCCCCAAGGACTCAAGCCAGGAGATCATACAGGAGTATATAGATAGGTTTAAGGTTTCAGGCTTCATCCTCTTCAGTAGGAATTACGACAGCTTCCGCTCTCAATATGAATTGGTCGGAGATCTGAAGAAGAAAAACTCATCTGCGAACCCCTTGCCTCTGTTCATAGCTATTGATGAAGAAGGAGGTACTGTCTCAAGACTTCCAAAAGGAGGAACACGTTTTCCGGATGCAAGGCAGGTAGGTAAGGCAGGAGATCCCGAACTCACCTTCAGCATAGGGGAAGTAATAGGCCAGGAGCTTTCAGCAGCTGGTATAAACCTTAATTTTGCTCCGGTAATGGATATCGTAAGCAGCAGCAAGAACAAGCTCCTTATTAGGCGGGCTTACGGCGGCACCCCTGAAGAGGTATCACTTCATGGAAATGCTTTTATTAATGGTCTTCAAACATCAGGTGTCATTGCCGCACCCAAGCACTTTCCCGGTCATGGTGAAACTACGGCGGATTCCCATAGTGAACTGCCATCAGTGGATGCAGATATGGACACATTGAGAAGCAGGGAGCTGGTTCCCTTCATCTCAGCGATAAAAAACGGTGCAGATGCAATTATGATTGGGCATATTTCTTTCCCTAAGGTTGATCCTGCAGGCTTGCCGGCTACAATGTCTGCACATTTTCTTAGGGATATTCTCAGGAAAGAGCTGGGTTTTAAAGGGATTACAATATCTGATGATATAGAAATGTCCGGCTATACAAGCGACAAGCATACCCTTGAAGAAGGAGTTGTTGCATCCTTCAATGCAGGACTCGATTTATTCCTGGTAGGCAGTACGAAAGATGTACAGGACAAAGTGCTGAATGCTATCACAAAAGCATGCACCCATGGGGTCATATCCGAAGAGAGACTAAATGAATCCGTACTGAGGATAATAAAAGTAAAGCTCAAACATGAGCTTCGGGATACTATGGAACATCCTTTCGAGGAGGCTCAGAGTATATTTACAAGCAAAAAACACAAAGCAGTACTTCAGGAAGTGAGTAGTAGGATAAAATCAGCAAAATAGGGCTCATACACATAGTTAAAGCTGTCTGTATGTAAATACCTTCAACAGATAAAGGACAAATGTTTTTTCATTTGTCCTTTTTCATTAATACAACAAGGCTCCAAACCCGACAGCAATCCTGGCTTGCATTATTGGCTGGGGTTATTTTTTGCGATTATGTGCACAATATATACGAACATATGTTTGCATTATTATTCTGTATATGCTATTATTTTCATATAAGACCAAAAATCGGAGATGATGGTATGGATATTAAAAAGCTATCAATACTTGGAGAAGCAGCCAAATACGATATATGCTCCTCCAGTGCAGCTTCAGGGCGAAAAATCTCAAAGGCTGATATGGGCAATACCCTGCCCTCCGGGGTATGTCACTCTTTTACTCCCGACGGCAGATGTGTATCCCTGCTTAAGGTTCTGATGACCAATGAATGTGAAAAGGATTGCAGCTACTGCCCCAACAGGGTTCAGCGGGATGTGCCCCGCACTTCCTTTGCTCCCGAGGAGCTATCCAGACTATTCATAGATATGTATGAAAGGAATTTTATTGAGGGGCTTTTTCTCAGCTCCGGTGTTCGTCACGGCACCTCGGATACTATTGAGGGCATGCTGAAGACAGTAGAAATACTTCGATTAAAGTACAGGTTCGGAGGTTACATACACCTGAAAATACTGCCGGGTGCCTCAGAACAGTATATAGAGCGGGCTGCAGGGCTTGCTGACAGGCTCTCCCTCAATCTTGAAGCTCCTAATGAGGAAAGGCTCAGAATACTCAGCAAAAGCAAGAATTATAACAGGGATCTTCTGACTCCAATCAGGAATATCGCAAAAATAGTGGAGAAGAGTCAGGGTACGACCCATACCACCCAGTTCATTGTGGGAGCAGCCCAGGAAAGCGATAAGGAGCTGCTCGCCTCAGTAAATGACCTATATAAGTCATATAATTTGAAAAGAGCCTACTTCAGTGCCTTCAATCCTGTCTATGGGACTCCCCTGGAGAATGTCGCTCCTGCCCCCAGAATCAGAGAAAACAGGCTTTATCAGTCGGATTTTCTAATGAGGTTCTACAACTTCAAATTTAAGGACTTCTATTTCGACGATAATGGTAATCTGGACTTGGACCTGGATCCTAAGCTTATGTATGCAGTCAGGAACCCGCAGCTTTTTCCTATAGAGGTGAACAGAGCCTCCTTCCAGCAGCTTCTACAGGTACCCGGAATAGGCCCCAAATCAGCTCGTAAGATTCTGGAAGTGCGAAGGCAGTATCGGATCAAGAGCCCTGAAGAACTTAAGAGCATGGGAATAAGCTTGAAACGCTGCCAGAAGTTCATAACCATTTCCGGCAGATGTTACGACAGCAGCAGATGGCTGATGTCCCCACATCGATATGAATACGAACAGCTAAGCATGTTCAAGGAGGTTAGCTTATGATAGTGTTTTCTGATGACCCGCAGTCAATAATAAAAGCCTTCTTGCTCTCCAAGCTTACCGGAGATATGATTATCACCGAAGGAGGCAACGATCTTCTGCTTTTCAGCGGTGACGCCGTAATAAGTACCGGTAGTTACGACCTGGAAGAGCTTGCTGAGCAATACAAGATAAGCTTCTGTCGAAATGTAGATTGGCTGCATACTTATAAGGGCAACGAATTAATGCATTTCATACATATCGCGTTGAAGCACAACTCCGAGTCAAAGCACTCCATTATCTTCAAAGCAGTGGAGGATGCCTTTGTAAAGGGTATAGACTATTGCCTCCAGGGAGCTTCGATCTATAGTAAAAAGCTGCGCTCACTTTGCAGTGATGTGAATCATGAGGTATACAGGATGGTGGGCTTCATACGATTTAAGCCTGCAGGTGAAAGGTGTCTGGTTGCAAGGGCTCCTATGTGTCATGATACCATCGACCTGATATTGAGACAATTTCAGGACAGGTATCCCAACCATAGAGTTGTCATAATGACAGATCAGCGTTCCAGAGCTATACAGAATGGTTTGATTTTCGACGTGAACAGCAAGGATTACGAAAACTACTTAAAGGAAGATATTTATGACTCAGTCTGGGAGGAATACTACAAATCACAATATATTGCACCTCGCAAGAACTTACGGCTTGCCGCATCAAAGATACCCAAGAAGTACTGGGACTGGATGCAGGAGGGAAATATCTTAAAGAGCGAAGAGTAATAATGCCGGGACTTGCATAAACATGCTATGTCCCGGCATAATGTTATGGTTTGAAGTTCAGAGTACAGCATCTGACATTAGCTTTACTTTTTCAGATGCTCCGTCAGTTCCTTGACCAGATTGTTTTCCATTATCATATCCGAATACTCCAGAAGTTTCCTTGAAGCTTCCTTTTCATCTTCCAGTTCTTCTAAAGGACACCTGCTGCCATTTTCCGCTTCAAAGGCTATACCGTCTGCAGTCAGGCAGATGTGCGTGTCCGTTATAAAATATCCATGTCTCAGTACTGCCATCCCTTCCTCTGAGTTCAGCAGATCTCTGCCAAGGATAGGCATACTGCTGCTTTCGACTCCCATTACGTTTAATATTGTTGGCATGAAATCAAGGCCTCCTCCGGCAATGTGCTTTGTACCGGCAAGCTCATTTCCCGGCAAATATATAATAAGCGGAACCTTCTGATGCTTCACCCAATTGTATTCGTTCATATCTTCCAGTTCAAGAAATTCCGCAAGATACTCCTTCTTATCCTTTGGTATGGCAAAATGATCCCCGTATATAGCCAGCACCGAGTTGTCTAGCATTCCTCTTTCCTCCAACTCATCTACGAACTCTCCGATTGCTTCGTCAGTATAGTGGATTGTTTCCAGATAGTTGCCAAAGAAGGTGTCTTTGTATTTTCCCACGTCAAAGCTGCTAAAATATTTTTTGTCATTGTCAAAGGGATAGTGGCTTGTTAATGTTATCAGGAAGGAATAGTGAGGCTCCTTCCACCTATCAATAAAACCAAGGGATTGTCTGAAAAAGGACTTGTCAGTCAGCCCCATACCGCTGATTTCGTCCTGTTCATAATCATTCTTGCTGATAAACTCATCAAACCCTAAAGTCCTGTACATAA
>JAWLHF010000123.1:0-8218 GCA_041690515.1 Clostridiaceae bacterium
TACATATTGAAGCCCTTCAGCTCGGAAAAGGTCATAGAAGTGATAAATGAGGTACTGGATTCACCGAAAGAGACCTTTATAAAAAAGGCAGACAAACTGGATGGGACCGTAGAAGATTCTTTCAGTTCCATAAAAGGTACCATCACTGATTTAAATACCTCAATCAATAATATAAACAATGCAATAATGCAGTTGGGTTCGGATTTGGATGAGAGTACCAAGGAGTAACACAGCCTGTTATTGCTGTTAGAGATTGGGTCGGAACGCATGGAATGCGTTCCCTGCGGGGAATTTTTATATCATTCTGGTTATATGAATGAACGGAGGCGCAATGCGCGCCCCTACAGAAGAATAAAAGTGTCGCCTACTACTTAATTAGTAGTTTTCGACACTCTTTTTTATTGCCTATTTCCTTCCGGGTACCTCGTGGCACTTTCTGCATCTGGCTTCATAGCTTTCCTTGGCACCTACAAGTATAATGGGATCACTATAATTGGCAGGCTTTCCGTTTATGAGCCTTTGGGTCCTGGTGGCAGGATTACCGCATTTTATACAGATTGCCTGGATCTTGTCCACAAATTCAGCAGCAGACATCAGTTCAGGCGTAGGGCCAAAGGGCTCCCCTTTAAAATCCTGATCAAGTCCGGCCACAATCACACGTTTTCCTTGATCAGCCAGTTTGATGCACACATCAGTCACACCTTTATCGAAGAACTGTACTTCATCAATTGCTACCACAACTGTATCATCTTCTATGTACTTTATTATATCTTCAGAGTTCGAAACCTTTAATGCTTCAATCTTAATGCCGTTGTGGGAAACAACGTGATCTATTGCATATCGGTCATCTATGCAGTGCTTAAATACCTGCACTTTTTGTCTTGCAATTCTTGCCCTGTTTATTCTTCTTATCAGTTCTTCACTCTTGCCGCTGAACATCGGCCCTACAACTACTTCGATCCATCCATGATCTTTTGGTCCGTACATAACCCTACCCCCATATGAAGATTTTTCCTTACCATAATATTATAAATGCTGCGACATAATTAGACAAGGGGAGTATGCGTAGGGGCAGGTTTCCATGCCTGCCCTGAGGAATGCGTACATAAACGGGCGCGCATTGCGCGTCCGTTTGTTGCACATTTTTCTATTTTTGCACAAAAACAAATAGAGGTTAAAGATATCTTTAACCTCTATGAATTATTCTTCTTTGTTTTCAACTTTGTCCAGGTTGAATCTCTTCTTGAATCTGTCAACACGTCCGCCTGTGTCTACAAGCTTCTGTTTTCCTGTAAAGAAAGGATGACATTTGGAGCATATTTCCACTTTTATTTCCTTTTTAACTGAACCTGTCTCAAATGTTTCTCCACAAGCACATTTAACAACTGCTTCTCCATACTTCGGATGGATTCCTTCTTTCATTCTATTCACCTCTTTCTTTATAGAATGTATATACGTGCGACATAATCACACATTGTCCCTTATTTGCCCAGACTCTCGGTATTCTTTCACCTAGCGCCTGCAAGTATATATTTTAGCATAGAATTTCATACTTGGCAAATATTTTTTAGTCATACGCAGCATAAGTATATCATTCTGAATTTGTGGGAGAATCTTGTGCTTGTGAGGGTATTTCTTATGGGTATCTCTTATGGGTCAAGATCCTTCACTTCGTTCAGGATGACATTTTGAGTTCAGGATGACATTTTGCGTTTAGGATTGCATCTTGTGTTCGATATTTTGTTTATAACATTACTATAATGATTTAAATTTTTATACTTTTATGTTTCCCTGATAATAGGAATTAAATCACAATGACTTGTTAATCTCTAAAATTCGCAAATTTGATTGCTTCTATAAATTCCTCATTGCTTCTGGTGTGCACCAGCTTATTGATAAGATACTCTGTGACTTCCGAATTGGAGCCGCTGCTGAAAGCTCTTCTTATTGCCATTACAGTCTCGTATTCTCTTTGATTGAGAAGCATTTCTTCTCTTCTTGTGCCGGAACGGTTCATGTCTATAGCCGGGAATATCCTCTTTTCAGAAAGCCTTCTGTCCAGGTGAACCTCCATATTTCCGGTGCCCTTGAACTCTTCATAAATCACATCATCCATCCTGCTGCCCGTATCAACCAGAGCTGTGGCGAGAATGGTCAGGCTGCCGCCTTCTTCTATGTTTCTTGCTGCACCGAAGAACTTCTTTGGTTTGTATAAAGCTCCCGGGTCAAGTCCTCCTGACAATGTCCTGCCCGTTGGTGAAATAGTCAGATTGTATGCTCTGGCCAATCTTGTAATGCTGTCTAATAGGATCACAACATCCTTCTTCTGCTCAACAAGACGCTTAGCCCTTTCAAGCACCATTTCTGCAACCTTGCAATGGTTTTCGGGCATTTCATCAAAAGTGGAATAAATCACGTCGCCATTGATAGACCTTTTCATATCTGTTACTTCTTCAGGTCTCTCATCTATTAACAATACTATCAATTCTGTTTGGGGATAATTTTGAGTAATGCTGTTTGCGATTTTTTTCAAAAGAATTGTCTTTCCTGCTTTTGGGGGTGAAACAATCATGCCTCTCTGACCCATGCCCATCGGCGCAAGAAGATCAATAAGCCTTGTTGAAAGGTCTTTGGGATTGCTTTCAAGAATGATTTTTGTATTTGGATATATCGGTGTAAGATCCTCAAAATAAGGTCTTCTTATTACACTTTCGGGATTGTCTCCGTTAACTCCCTGTACATAAAGGAGTGCCGGGAACTTTTCCCCTTCCTTAGGGGCTCTGGTAATCCCTGTTATCCTGTCTCCGGTCCTTAAGTTGAAACGCCTGATCTGAGATGGGGATATGTATGTGTCTCTGTCTCCCGATTGATAATTGTCCGACCTGAGGAAGCCAAAACCATCGGGAAGTATCTCAAGTATACCGTCTGCTCTGCCGCCTTTTTCTACGTCCTTGCTTTCCAGAAATTTTTTCTCTTCCTCATTCAAAGGCTTTTCATGAGCCTCTTTCCTTATAGGAGTCTCCACGATGCTGCTTTCTGCCCTAACGGTTTCCTGTCTCGCCTCTTCCTTCGGAGCCGGCTTTATGATACCTTGGGCTATTTTTGCCTCTTCTATTTTTTTCATAATTTCATTGACCAGCTCGTCCTTTTTGAACTTATAATAACTCTTGATATCCATTGATTTAGCGAGTTCTCTAAGCTCAGCCATGCTTTTTTCCATTAATTCGTTCAACCTTGCTATCACCTCTTTTTTAAATTATTTCCTTTTTTTATTATATAATACATTTACCATATATTCACTGAATTCTATAATAAGCGAATGCGCAATGCATGCCCCTACAATAGCGGACACGGGTACTTAAAATACCCGTGTCCTTTTTTCTATACTTCAAGTACTTTTATAAGCTCCTGTAAGTCCTTTTGATACTTTATCGCCAATTCCCTGACCAGCTTCCTGTTGCCTACAAATGCAATATCCAGTGTGCTGTTGGGGCAATTCAGTATCTTCACCTTTTCACTCAGAACCTGTCTTGAGTTGAATACATACAGATGCTCTTTATCACAGGCAATACAGTCAATATATACACAGAAGGTCTTTGAATCGCTGCTTCTCATTCTGAACAGCTTATTACCACACTCGCAGTTCTCCTCATACACGCTGTCCCTCGAAAAGTTGAAAAGAGATATGTCTCTTATTTCAAGCTTGCCACAATGCTTGCATCTCAATGCTGCACTGATATTCGTATCAAAAAGCACGATACCACCCCCCGTGTGAATAATAACGCTTAGTATATCACTAAGCTGTATGAATATACTTCTACATTGGATTTTAAAATCCTTTAGAAAAAAACTGTTAATATTATAATTAACAAAATTGTAATAATTTCTATCATCTCAACATTTTTTTGCCTCGTACAATGCTTGGGTATTCTTTTTAGGTCTTGTTGTGTGAGATCAGTCAGTTCTTCGAAGCCTTTACTGACGGCCAATGGCCGTCCCTACGCCAATAACCGATACCCAGCGTGAATCGTACCTACTTTATATTCAATATCTTCCTTGCTTCTTCCGGTGTTGCCACTTCTCTGCCGCATTCTTTTGCAATTCTTGCTATTCTTTCCACCAGCTGTGCATTGGACTCTGCTACAACACCCTTTGAGTAGAATATATTATCCTCAAAGCCTACTCTTACATGGCCTCCCATTACAATTGCCATCACTGCAAGAGGCAGTTCGGCTCTTCCTATACCTGCCACAGTCCAGGTACAGTCAGCGGGAATGCTGTTTACAAGATACATGAGGTCTCTTGGTTCTCCAGGCATTGCACCCGGAACGCCCAGAACAAAGTCAAAATGAATCGGCATGGTGAGAAGTCCTTTCTTCACCAGCTTCAATGCATTATTGATCATGCCCTTTTCAAATATTTCTATCTCAGGCTTCACACCATTCTCCAACATGGTCTTGGCAAAGGACTCCATATACTCCTCTGTGTTCATGAAAACATCAGGTCCGAAGTTGCATGTTCCTGTGCTGAGAGAAGCCATTTCAGGCTTGAGATGTACCGGCTGTATCCTTTCTTCCTTGGAATGCCATACAGCTCCACCTGTTGAAGGCTGGAATATTATATCACATTTCTTAGCTATCTTTTCTTTAATCTCCCTGTATACCTCAATATCCTGAGTCGGAGTCCCGTCAGGCTTTCTTGCATGGACGTGGGCTATTGAAGCACCAGCCTTCCATGCCTGATAAGCAGCTTCAGCAATTTCATCAGGGGATATCGGAAGATTTGGCTGCTGCTCTCTTGTTACTTCCGCTCCTGTGATACATGCTGTTATTATTAATTTATCCATGCTAACCCTCCTGGTAATTCTCTTTATATTTTGGGCTCGGGGTTCGGGGTTTTGGTGGGGCCTTCGAAGATTTTGCGGACGGCCGGTGGTCGCCCCTACGAAGGATTTGCGGACGGCCGATGACCGCCCCTACGGTCTGTTCATATGTGTCGCGCTACGTGCCCGTGTCCCTGTCTCGTGCCCTGCACCTCAAGGTACTTAGCGCCTTTGTTTGTCTTTGGGCACTACGCAGGTGCCGCTTGCTCTGCATACTATTATTGGTGTTTCTATTACTTCAGCTGCTGAGTCGTTTATATCAGGTCTTGCCTGTATCACTTTTCTTGCCTCAAATTTCATCTTTCTGGATGTGTTTCCCACATTGGTGATCTCTCCAACGGCTTCTATATAGTCTCCTGCAAATACAGGCGCCAGAAATTCCACACTGTCATACGCACAGAAAAGACCTTCATCTCCGTCATTTCTTATAAGAAGCTCTGTCGCTACATCTCCGAAAAGTCCCAGCATCCTGGCTCCGTCTACAAGATTTCCGCCGTAATGTGCATCATGAGCGCTCATTCTAAGCCTGATAGTAACCTTATCCATTTTCTTCCTCCTAAGATTTGTTATACATTTTTATTTTCATTTTGTTTTGTAACATTATAAGAATATTTGACGAATTGTTCACTTACTACACTGACAATTCTCTCCACATCGAAAGGCTTCTCTAAACAATATACAGCACCGTTGTTGATTGCTTTGTTGATCTTGGCCGGCTCACTATGGGCGGTAACGACTATTGGTACAATATCCGGAATGTGTGCCTTAAGCTCTCTTACGATATCCCCTCCGTCATAACCCGTATTGTTTCCAAGTCTCATATCAACAAGAGCAATATCAGGCATGAACTTTTTTGCCACCGCTATTGCTTCCTCATAATTGCTGGCTTCGGCGACATTATAGCCCTCTTCCTGAAATATCTCGCTGATAAGGAATCTTACTCCCTGTTGGTCATCAATCACAAGCAGCTTCTTACCTTCCATTGTATCTGCCCCCTCGTTATTGCTTAAAAAATTTTTAATGAGGTTCTTGCAGCATTGCGTAAAACCTGCCCAAGCGTTTCAACGAGGCGGGAGGATATATACCCGCCGTCTTTATTAAAATTTGAGCCCGTCACTTTCATAAGTGGAGGACATCTTTTCGCCTCGTTATAATGTGCAGTAGTATATATTCAATATCGTTTCGTTATTTCCTTCTTTTTTAATATATTAAACTTCGACAAGGGCCCCAACCCCTGCCCTAAGCCTTGACATCCTTGCATCAGCATCTTCCATGCTCTCTCCTGTAACAGAGAAATATATCTTCAGCTTCGGCTCCGTCCCTGAAGGTCTTATGCAGAACCAGGCTCCATCCTCCAGTATGAACTGAAGCACATTTTCTTTGGGCAGCTTGAACGGTCCTTTGTAGTCCATATAATCCCTTAGCTCTGTAATTCTTATACCATTTACTTCTTTTGGCGGATCACTTCTGAGCCTGTCTATCAGCCTGACCATTTCCTCCATACCTTCCTTACCCTTGAAGCTGATAGATGTAAGACTCTCCTTGTAATATCCGTATTTGCTGTACAATTCCATAAGTCCCTCGTACAATGTCATGCCCTTATTCTTATAATAAGCTGCCATTTCGCAGATAAGCATGGAGGCAATAACCGCATCCTTATCCCTTACAAAATCCCCCGCAAGATAGCCATAGCTCTCTTCATAACCAAATATGAATTCCAGCCCGCTGTTTTCAAACTCTTTGATCTTCTCTGCTATATATTTGAAACCCGTAAGTACCGATATTGTGCCCACACCGTAGCTTTCAGCCACTTTCTCTCCAAGCTTGCCTGTAACTATTGTGTTTATTATCCTGCTTTTATCACTCAACATGCTCTGCCTCTGCATGGAGCCAAGTATATAATCAACAAGCAACGCTCCGGTCTGATTACCGGTAAGAACTACATATTCTCCCTTGCTGTCTTTCACAACAGCACCAACTCTGTCACAATCAGGGTCAGTTCCTATTATTATATCCGCAGACTGCTTCACCGCAAGCTGGATAGCAAGTGTAAAAGCCTCGTGCTCCTCGGGATTGGGATATTTCACAGTAGGAAAATCCTGATCCGGCTGCTCCTGCTCCGGTACTACTGCAACATTGGTAAAGCCCGCTTCCTCCAAAGCCCTCCTCACAGGTATATTCCCCGTTCCGTGCAAAGGAGTGTAAACTATCCTGAAATCCTCCGACATAGCCTTCACAGCCTGTGAGTCAAGTGCCAGCTCCCTTACCCTTCCTATATAACTGTCATCCATCTCCTTACCCAGAAATCTCAGCAATCCTTTATCCTTCATCTCACATTCATCCATGCACCTGATCTCTGAGAAATCCTGTATGGAATTGGCCTCTGCTATAAGCTCCTCGGCAATAGGTGAAACCACTTGACCCCCATCGCTCCAGTATACCTTATAGCCATTGTACTGCGGAGGATTGTGGCTTGCTGTGATCACTATCCCGGCTGTGGCTTTAAGTTCTCTGACTGCAAAAGAAAGCTCAGGAGTAGGTCTCAGCTCACTGAATACATAAGCCTTGATCCCATTAGCATTCAGTACTCTTGCAGCCATAATGGCAAACTCATAGGAAAACCGCCTTGAGTCATAGGCTATGACCACACTGGGATCCTCCACCTGCTTTTTTATTATATAGTTGGCAAGTCCCTGTGTCGCTCTGCCTACTGTGTATCTGTTCATCCTGTTGGTGCCTGCTCCTATTATGCCTCTCAGACCCCCTGTACCGAACTCCAGATCCTTGTAGAACCTGTCCTCTATGTCCTTTTCATCATCTTTGATAGCTATAAGTTCTTTTCTGGTCTCCTCATCAAAGGTGCTATCCTTTATCCATTTGTTATATCTCTCAAGATAACTCATAAACATACCTCCAGTTGTTTTGGATATTACTTTTGGGCTTTGGGTTTTAGTGGGGTCTTCGAAGTTTTTGCGGACGCCCGGTGGGCGCCCCTACATTTTTGGAGTCTGTGAACTTTTATTATAAGTTAATCGTTTTTAGGTAATTTTTGAATTCTATGCTCAGGTCCTCGCGTTTTAGGGCGAACTCTACGGTTGCCTGGAGAAAACCCAGCTTAGAGCCTATGTCATATCTTCTGCCTTGGAAGCTGTATGCATACATATCCTGTGTTTTTCCCAGGGTCCTCAACGCGTCGGTAAGCTGTATCTCCCCTCCGGAGCCCGGCTTTGTGCCCTCCAGTATATCAAATATCTCCGGTGTTATGATATATCTTCCCAGTATGGCAACATTGGAGGGTGCCTCCTCTTTAGAGGGTTTTTCGACAAGATCCTTCAC
>JAWLHF010000124.1:0-8104 GCA_041690515.1 Clostridiaceae bacterium
CCCCTACCAGTGATTTGGTTGAATAATACGTCGGGGCAGGTTTCCATGCCTGCCCTGAAGAATGTGCAAGATGCGGAGGTTCAATGGCCGTCCCTACGGATTGTCATTATTATACTGTAGGGGCGCGCATTGCGCGTCCGTTTGTTGCGCATCATTCTATTTATACAAATAAAAATATCATAAAACCTATTGACAAAAATATTTACCAGTGATATTTTAAAGACAGAATTAGCACTCGATACGATAGAGTGCTAACAAAGGTGGTGATATGGATGGATTTGGGAAATAGGAAAAGACTGATACTGCAAGCTATAATAGAGGATTATGTAAATACCGCTGAACCTGTCGGATCAAGGACAATATCCAAGAAGTATCTGACAGGAACAAGTCCTGCAACTATCAGAAATGAAATGGCTGATCTGGAGGATATGGGATTTATAGAGCAACCCCATACTTCTGCAGGAAGAATTCCCTCAGACAAAGGCTACAGACTTTACGTAGATAATATTATGAGGCAGAAGCTTGTAAACGATACCCAGAGGGATATGATAAAGAAGGAGTTCCTTGATACCTTAGGAGAGATCGACCGTTTGGTGAAACATGCTTCAAAGCTGCTTTCCCAGATGACACAATATACATCCATAGTTACGGCACCTCAGCTAAGGCGAACCAGCATCAAACAGCTTCAGCTCATAAGGATAGATAACGCCACAGTGCTGGCGGTTATCATTACTGATGCGGGAATAGTCAAGAACAGTGTCCTTAGATTGATGCAGGATGTATCACCTGATGCACTTATAAGGATAACCAATATGCTTAATGACAGACTGGCCGGTTTGGGTATAGAGGATATAGAAGACTTCGATCTGGAATATATGCTAAAAAACGCCCTTGGCCATGAGGAGATCGTTGAGCAGGTGCTGCCTGAGCTTATACAGACTCTGGTTTATTCAGACACCGCTGAGATATACCGTGATGGAGTGTCTAACTTGTTGAATCTGCCGGAGTACAGCGACATCAAAAAAGCAAGGAACTTCTTAAATACAATGGAGGAGAAAGACTTGCTGTTCAAGGTGCTGAATGAAGCAAGAGGGGATGTAAGCGTCAGCATCGGAAGTGAGAACAAAATAGACCAGTTCAAGGATTGCAGCCTGATAACGGCTACCTATAAGATCAATGGAAAGACTATTGGATCGGTAGGAATAATAGGCCCTACCAGAATGGAGTATTCAAAAGCAATTTCCATAGTGGAGTGTATGACAAGCAATCTTAGTGAGATGTTGACAAGGATTATAAAAAGATAATCTGATGAATAAAAAATTCAAGCTTAAAGGTGGTCAGAAGAATGAAGCACAAAAAGCATAAGGAAGAAGAAGCAGAGCAGCTCAAGAATGTTGAAGAGGAGGCTTCGGAGGCGAAGGTGGAAGAAGAAACAGCCTCAGAACAGCCAGAAGCAATTGTGAAGGATGAATCCGAAGAGCTTAAGAAGCAGCTGGAGGAAAGCAATAACAGGCTGCTGAGAATGCAGGCGGATTTTGACAACTACAGAAAGAGGGTTACCAAGGAAAGAGACGATATGTACAATAATGCCCTTGTGACTATAGCGCAACAGCTGCTGCCGGTGGTGGACAACATGGAAAGGGCAGTTGATGCTTTCAGAAAGGATCAGCTTGATGAACAATACATCAGCGGCGTGGAAATGGTCTGCAATCAGATCATTGAAGCTCTGAACAAGAACGGCATAAATGAAATAGAAGCCTTGGACAAAGATTTTGACCCCAATGTACATCATGCAGTAATGCAGGAACCAACAGAGGGTGAAGACGAAAACAAAATAAAGGAAGTATTCCAGAAGGGATACATACTTGGTAACAAAGTAATCAGACCTTCACTTGTAAAAGTGGCGGTAAAGCAATAATGGACAAAAATATTAAGGGAGGAAGACTATAAATGGCAAAAGTAATAGGTATTGACTTGGGAACTACGAACTCTTGTGTTGCTGTTATGGAAGGCGGAGAGCCGGTGGTGATCCCTAACGCAGAAGGCGGAAGAACTACCCCTTCGGTTGTAGGTTTTTCAAAAAATGGAGAGAGGCTCATAGGCCAGGTGGCAAAGAGGCAGGCAGTTACAAATCCTGAAAGAACAGTGATTTCTATTAAAAGAGAAATGGGGACCAATTTTAAGGTAAATATAGACGACAAGAATTATACCCCACAGGAAATATCTGCAATGATACTTACAAAGCTCAAGCAGGATGCGGAAGCTTATCTGGGTGAGACAGTCACTCAGGCTGTTATAACAGTACCGGCATATTTCAGTGACAGCCAGAGGCAGGCAACTAAAGATGCTGGTAAGATTGCAGGTCTTGAGGTACTAAGAATAATTAACGAGCCTACAGCGGCATCACTGGCATATGGTTTGGATAAGGAAGATAATCAGAAGATACTAGTGTTCGACTTGGGTGGAGGTACCTTTGACGTTTCAATACTGGAACTGGGTGACGGAGTGTTTGAGGTGCTGGCAACTCACGGTAACAACAGGCTTGGCGGTGATGACTTCGACCAGAGAGTTATAAACTACATGGCTGACGAATTCAAAAAGGAAAATGGAATAGATCTTAGAAATGACAGGATGGCAATGCAGAGACTTAAGGAAGCAGCAGAAAAGGCTAAGATTGAATTGTCCGGAGTGCTGCAGACTAATATCAACCTTCCATTCATAACTGCAGATGCAAGCGGACCGAAGCATCTTGACATTACACTTACAAGGGCGAAGTTTGATGAGCTTACACATGATCTGGTGGAAATGACAATGGAACCGGCAAGAAAGTCTTTGACGGATGCAGGGCTTACAGCAGATAAGTTGAGCAAGGTCATACTTGTCGGAGGTTCAACAAGGATACCTGCAGTTCAGGAAGCCGTAAAGAAGCTCACAGGCAAGGAGCCTTACAAGGGAGTGAATCCTGACGAGTGTGTTGCATTAGGTGCAGCGATACAGGCGGCTGTTCTGACAGGAGAAGTCAAGGATGTACTGCTTCTGGACGTAACACCTCTTTCATTAGGTATAGAAACCCTCGGAGGAGTATTTACAAAACTCATTGAGAGAAATACAACCATACCCACAAAGAAGAGCCAGATATTCTCCACAGCTGCAGACGGACAGAACAGTGTTGAAATACACGTTTTGCAGGGTGAAAGGGAGATGGCTGCTTACAATAAGACCCTTGGAAGATTCCAGCTCAGCGGAATACCACCGGCACCCAGAGGAGTACCTCAGATAGAAGTTACTTTTGATATAGATGCCAATGGTATAGTACACGTATCAGCAAAGGACCTGGGTACAGGAAATGAACAGAAGGTTACAATAACTGCAAGTACAAACCTTTCAGACAACGATATCGAATCAGCTGTCAAGGAAGCAGAGAAATTTGCGGAAGAGGACAAGAAGCGTAAAGAAGAAGTAGAAGTCAGGAACAATGCAGACAGTCTTGTATATCAGACAGAAAAGAATCTCAAGGATCTGGGAGACAAACTAAGCAGCGAAGACAAGGCAAAGATTGAAGCTGAACTGAATAATGTGAAGGAAGCTTTGAAGGGCACTGATACTGAGGCTATAAAAGCCGCTTCCGAAGAACTCACAAAAGTATTTTATGACATATCAGGAAAGATATATCAGGCAAATGCAGGACAGCAAGGACCTGATGGAGCGGCACCACAGGATGACAACACAGTAAATGCTGATTATAAGGTTGAAGACGACAAGTAATAAATGATACAATGTAGGTGTTTTGCAGTATTCATTACCGGAGATTATTCAGATGCTGCAAAACACTTTCCTTGATTTATAGACTGCCTCAGCTTCTGTGAAATATCATGAAAGCAGGCTATATAAGCAGGATACTTTTTAAGTCTCCTGCTTAGTTATGGATATAAGGTTTCGAGCTTACGGGGTTTCGAGGTTACGAGGTGACATCCGGGAGAAACCTTCGAAGAATATGCCTGAAGCACGAGGCACGTAGCACGAGGCAATATACTGGTTTATGTGAAGGTGGTGAGATGATGGCAACAAAAAGAGATTATTATGAAGTATTAGGCTTGAACAAGAACGCCTCCGAAGAAGAGATAAAAAGGGCATACAGGCAGCTTGCAAAAAAGTACCATCCTGACATGAACCAGGGTGACAAGAGCTCAGAAGCTAAGTTCAAAGAAGTAAACGAGGCATACGAGATACTGAGTGACAAAGAAAAGAAGGCAAGATACGATCAGTTTGGTCACGCCGGTGTAGACCCCAATGGCTTCGGTGGTGCCGGAGGCTTCGGCGGAGCCGGCGGTTTTGAAGGTGGTTTTGGCGATTTTGGCGATATTTTTGATATGTTCTTTGGAGGAGCCGGAGGCGGATTTGGCGGTACTTCCAGAAGAAAATCCGGACCACAAAAGGGTGCTGATCTTAAGTATGAAATAGAGCTGGAATTTGAGGAAGCAGCCTTTGGTGTAAAAAAGGATATCCATGTGACAAGAAATGAGAGCTGCGCTGATTGTAAAGGAACAGGAGCAAAGGCAGGAAGTGCAGTGGAGACCTGTAAGGCATGCGGAGGCAGCGGTGAGATAAGGTTCGCACAGAGCACCGTTTTCGGCAGGGTAGTGAATGTAAGGCCTTGTGATGAGTGTCACGGGGAAGGGAAGATAATCAAGGAGCCATGCCCAAAATGTACGGGCAGGGGTACTATAAGAAGAAACAGGAAAATCACGATAGATATCCCGGCAGGTGTAGACACAGGTTCTGTAATGCCGCTCAGAGGTGAAGGGGAACCAGGCTTGAAAGGGGGACCCAACGGAGACCTGTATATATATATGAGGGTCAAACCTCATAAGCTGTTTAAGAGAGAAGGCATCAACATATACTGCGAATTGCCCATATCCTTCTCACAGGCAGCCCTGGGTGATGAGATAGATGTACCTACCCTTGAAGGCAAAATGAAATATACCATTCCGGAAGGTACCCAGACCGGCACTACCTTCAGGATAAAGAATAAAGGGATACCCAGTCTTAAGAACAGGATGAAGGGAGATCTTTATTTTACGGTCAAGGTAAGTGTACCGAAGAAGCTGAACGAACAGCAGAAGGAGCTGCTCAGACAGTTTGCAGACATAAGCGGGGACAATGTGGAGGAGCAGGGCAAAACCTTCTTCGACAAAGTCAAGGATGCTTTCGGAAAATAGAAAGGGATACTGACAGAGATAATAGAGACAAGAATGATATAAAAATGATCCACTGGGCGGCACGGTTATACATTTATGCATTAACCGTTTGCTCAGTGGATTTATATTTTATTTATAAAAGTAAGACAAACACAAGCAGCCATATTATATAGCCATACTGTATTATTACATGTCGGCTTTTATCACTGCATACCTCTATACTCGAATAAGCATACATATCTATTAATTGGAGTGAAAAGCTTAAACCCGGTTCTTTTACTTTTTCTTTTTTGATGAATAGATTTGTCTTGATCTTTTCTTTATGGAGTTCTTGTATTCCAACTCAGCCTTTTTGTTGGTCTTCCGCTCTATGAATTCCGCTTCCTTTTTCAGCTTGATATAGTTGTTGTACCTTTCCACCCTTAAAGAACCCTTTGATATTGCCTCCCTCACTGCGCACTGGGGTTCGGAGGTGTGAGTGCAGTCGGAGAATCTGCAGTGTTGAGCCAGATGCTCAATATCACCAAAGGCAGTACCGATGCTTTCTTCAACATCAAGTATGTGAAACTCCCTCATCCCGGGAGTATCTATCACTATGCCGCCATCCGGAAGCAGCATAAGCTCCCTGTTGGTGGTGGTATGCCTGCCCCTGTCTCCAAGCTGGCTTACGGACTGGGTGTCAAGTCGTTCCTCACCCAGCAGCCTGTTGATTATCGTTGACTTTCCTACACCGGAGGAACCAAGAAAAGCTACTGTTTTACCGGGTTGTATATATTTTCTTACCGTTGTGGCAGCTGAATCATCCATACAGCTGATACAGTATATATCAACTCCTATGGCCACTTCCTTTGTTTGCTTAAGCTTCTCCTCAATATCTTCGCATAGATCAGATTTTGTAAGCAGGACTACTGGAACTGCCCCGCTGTCCCAGGCTGAGGTTATGAATCTTTCCAGTCTTCTCAGATTGAAGTTCTGATTGAGGGACATACATATGAAAACAGTGTCGATATTTACGGCAACTATTTGCTCATCAATGGTATCTCCCGCACTTTTTCTTGAAAACTTGCTTTTCCTGCCTAATATCCCACGAACTATGGTTCTATCCTCTGGAGAGGCGGTCTTATCCATTATCACCCAATCCCCTACAGCGGGATAATCGTCACGTTCTGCTGCCGAATACATCATCTTTCCTGATACTGATGCAAGCAGCACTCCATTTTCACAATAGACCTTGTATAAACCTTTGTATTCAACAGCAACCCTGCCTACCTGGCAGCTGTCCTTATAACACATAAATTCCTTTTCCAAATCCTCGTTCCAGCCTAAAGCCTTAAGATTAAAGTTTGTATCCAATATTATATTACCCTCCTATTAATTCCGGGCATAAAAAAGCCCTGTAAAGTCAGTCGGTCAGCGACTACTCCCAGGGCATTACAAACACACAGTATCAGCTTGCTAATACAGTATCCTCTCATCTTTTCCGGGAGCAATCATTATGAAATCTGCAAAAAAGGCATAAAAAGCCTCACATTTACTTCTCATAAAACATCACTCCTTTCAAATCAATAAAGTAATCATATCAAATAATATCTACCTTGTAAACAGTATTATGCAGACTTTTTTTAAGACTATTCATGTGATAGCAGGCAGCTTATGCTTTTTAGACATATAACCACGGAACTTTAAAACTAAATCATACCAAGCGGGGACTCCATTTTTTGTACACATGTATATATTGTAAATCTTTATCTGATTATATATAATAAATAAAGCGTCAAATATACTTATTTTTATTATTTATCTTTTCACAACATATATGGACGGGAATACTGATATAATGAGAGGATGATTTATTTGAAATACATAGAGCTGCAGGTAATAACGACAACTGAAGCATCAGATGCCGTATCGGAGATATTATACAGGGAAGGGGCAGACGGGGTGCTTATTGAAGATCCTAACGATTTCAAAGCACTGAATAAGGATGCCAAGAGCTGGGATTATGTGGAGGATGAATTAATAAAGCAGTTAGGTGAGGATGCCAGAGTAAAAGGATACTTCCTTTCAGAGAAATTCAGTGAAGACAAACTGGATTCAATTAAGCTGCAGGTGGAAAAGCTCGGGGAGTACGGCCTTGATAAAGGGAAGGGTTCGGTGAATGCAAAAGAGGTCAATGATGAGGATTGGGCGAATGGATGGAAAAAATACTATAAGCCTGTAAAAGCAGGGGAAAAAGTTGTAATAAAGCCTACCTGGGAAGAGTATGAGCCGAAAGCGGGAGAAGTCGTTGTGGAGCTTGATCCGGGAATGGCCTTTGGAACCGGTACCCATGAAACAACGGTCATGTGCGTGAAACTGCTGGAAAAGTATGTTAAGGATGACAGTACAGTATTTGATGTGGGTTGCGGCTCAGGTATACTTGGAATAACAGCTGCCAAGCTTAACGCCAAAAGAGTCATATGTGTTGATATAGATCAGGTTTCCTGCAAGGTAAGCAGGGAGAATGCCGAAATGAATAAGGTAGATCACCGATTGGACATACGCTGCGGCAATTTGCTGGATGTAATTTCGGAAAAGGCGGATATCATTATTGCCAATATCATAGCAGATATTATAATCTCTTTCAGCGAGGATGCCATGAGCTTTCTCAATAAGGGAGGAATATTCATCTCCTCAGGCATAATAAGGGATAGGGAGGAAGATGTTCTGAGGAAGCTCAGGGCAGAAGGCTTCAATGTCCTTGAGGTTCTCGAGATGGGAGAATGGTGCGCCATAGCGGCAGAAGGGAAGTAGAATGCACAGGTTTTTTATAAAAAAGGAAAACATATTCAAAGAGGGCATCATAATTGAAGGTGAGGATGTCAGACATATAACGAAGGTACTGAGGCTTCAGCCGGGGGAGAAGG
>JAWLHF010000125.1:0-8072 GCA_041690515.1 Clostridiaceae bacterium
CAAGCTGGGTTAAGGTTAACAACCGTTGAGGAATATTGAGTTAGGGGATTTTAAAAATGGAACAGAGGATAAGATATAAGAATATGGAAATAGCCGCAGTAGCCGCAGGAGTAGTTCTGGGTATATTGGCATATCTTCTGCCGCCCATGACCTTTCTTGTGGCTGTTGGAGCAATAGCCGGGGGGATATTGGTCCTTTGGAGGTATGAGGTGGGGGTATATACGGTTGTGGCCGCTATTCCTGCAGCTCCGACCATGGCACTCATGGGGCTTATTATGCTGACTGCCTTGTCATATGCAATCAGGCTTTTTTTGGATAAGAGCATGAAGTTCAGGGTAACGGTTCTGGACTATTTTGTAGTGTTGTTCGGAGTAGTGGCTTTTTATAGCACCGTTATTTCATATAAGCCAAAGAGCAGCGTGCTGACGCTGTTCATATATGCAGCCTGCATACTGTTTTACTTCATACTGGTGAATACCGTTAAGAGCAGGAGGCAGCTTTATGTTCTGGCAGCGCTGCTGGTACTGTCCACTACACTCATATCCTTGTATGGATTGTACCAGATGAAGACTGTAGGCGCTACCTCCGAAGCCTGGGTCGACACTACCCTGTTTGAAGATATTAAGGCTCGAGTAGGCTCTACCTTTGAGAACCCCAATGTACTGGGTGAATATCTGGTTCTGATAATACCTGTTGCCATTGCTATGCTGTGGGCGCAAAAAAAGTGGATATCAAGGCTTGTGACTTTGGGACTCATTGCTGTAATGCTGGTTTGCCTTGTTTACACATATTCAAGAGGTGCATATGTTGGATTGATGCTTGCATTTGCTTTATTTGCGGTTCTAAGGGACAGGAGGTTTGTGGTTCTTGGGGTGATCGGCTTGCTGCTGCTGCCTTTTGTGCTGCCGCCTTCCGTTATAAACAGGTTTGCAAGCATAGGGAACTTTTCCGATACGTCCTCTTCATATAGGATTTCAATATTGATCGGATCCTTAAGACTGGCAGGGGATTATTGGCCTTCCGGCATAGGACTGGGATTGGAGCCCTTCAAGCTCATATATCCCAAATACTCCCTCAATGCCGCATATGCTCATCATTCCCACAATATTTACATACAGCTGCTGATTGAGACCGGAATTGCGGGCTTTATCATGGTTTTTTCAATGATGGTGGTCTATTACAAGGAGATGCTTGCAGGCTTCTTCAAGACCAGGGACAGTTTTATATCCACCTTCATGATAGCTGTTGCTTCAGGTATGGCGGGATATCTGGCCCAGGGCATGGTGGAGAATATCTGGTACAACAACAGGGTGCTTCTGACCTTTTGGGTGATGCTGGCATTTGGGATGGTGACAAAAGCCCTTATCTCAAAGGATGAGGAGGTGCTGGACTTATGATAAAGGTAATACATGTATTGAGCGATATGAAAATCGGCGGAGCCGGGACCTGGCTGTTGAATCTGCTGGGAGCCATAGATAAGGAAAGCTTTGAGGTCAAAGTGGTGCTGCCCCGGGGCAGCATGCTGATAGAGAGAGTACAGGTTCTGGGATTTGAGGCAATACCTGTTGATGGAATGAAAGACAGGTCCTTTGATATGGGGGCAGTAAAGCTCCTGCTCAGTATTTTCAGGGAGGAGAAGCCTCATATTGTCCATACCCATGCATCTTTATCGGCGAGGCTTGCTGCAAAAATAGCCGGAATCAGGAGTATAAATACCAAGCACTGTATTGACAGCAGGGCAGCAGGACTTAAAAGGCTTGCGGGTGCCTGTGTGAACAACATGCTCAGCGACGGTATGATAGCCGTATCCGCTGCTGTCAGGCAGAATATGGTGGATAACGGAGTGGATGAAAGAAAAATATCATTGATATATGGAGGCATACGTCCGGTTAAGGAGCTTAGTCCTGAAGAAAAAAGCCTTGTCAGAACGAAGTGGGGGATATCTCCGGAGGATATAGTGGTGGGAATTGTCGCACGGCTGGCTGAGGTGAAAGGGCATAAGCATTTCATAGATGCTGCCGAGATTATTTCCCGGGACAAGGACAATGTGAAATTCCTTATAGCAGGCATCGGACCGAAGGAACAGGAGGTCAGGGACCTTGTTAGACGGAAGGGCCTTGATGGCCGGTTCGTTTTCACTGGATATCAGGAAAATATCCATGAGATATTCAATATAATTGATATCAACGTCATTTCCTCATTGTCGGAAGCGCTTTGCCTTTCCCTTATTGAAGGTATGTGTGTAGGTAAGCCATCCGTCGGTAGCAATGTAGGGGGGATACCGGAGGTAGTGAAGGATGGGTACAACGGATATCTGGTGCCTGCCGGAGATTCATCCAAGCTGGCGGAAGGGATACTAAAGCTGGTACATGACCCGGAGCTCCGAAGAACAATGGGTGACAGGGGCAGGGAAATGATGATGCAAAGCTTCACTGCCGGGGCGATGGCAAGAGGCATTGAAGAGTTATACGAAGCTGTGGCAAAGAAAAACAGAAGGGAATAGGGTGATAGGTATGGCTTTGATAGATGGAAAGGGCAGGTTGTTCGGTAAGATAAACATAGTGGATCTGCTTATAATAGTACTTGTTCTATCGGTTGCGGTGGCAGCATATGGATTTTTCTTCGGAGGAAACGAAAAGCAGGTGCTGGATACTGCAAAGGTAGTGTATGATTTTGAAATAACCAATGTCAATCAGGATTTTATCGATGCAATTGTTCCGGGAGGCCCTATACGTGACAGTGTCAGAGGAAATGACCTTGGAAGAGTGGTAGGCAAGGAATCAAGAAATGCAACAATGCTGAATGAAGACCTGATAAACGGCAGATATGTCATAGCGGATGTTCCTGATGCATATGATGTGGTCATAACGATAGAGGCCGATGCAAATATTACCCCCGCCAACATAATAGTGGGAGGCGCCGAAGTCAAAGTAGGAAAGAAGTTCTTTATAAAAGGCAAAGGCTTTGCAAATCAGGGTTTTGTGACAAAGATAACCCTGATGGGCCAGTAAGGAGGGGATGATATGCTTTTAGATGAAAAGGGAAGATTATTCGGAAAGATAAGTATAATTGACATAGGTGTATTGCTGCTTATTGTCGCACTCCTGGGCGGAGTATATTACAAATTCTTCATGGTGGATAAGGATAATAATGCCGCAAAGTTTGATACTTTGGAATACAAGATACTGGTTGAGGAGGTCAGACATCAGTCTGTTGATGCTATAGAGGTAGGAGCAGATATCTATGATGTGAAGACGGACAGTCCCATGGGGAAGATAATAAGTAAAGAAGTGCTCCCTGCTACTGACCAGCTTACAAAAGCAGACGGTACTATGGTAATAGCGGAGAAACCCGAAAGATTCAATGTACTTGTGACGATACAGGTACCCGGAGTTGAGACGGAATACGGCTACAGGGCACACGGAAGGCTGGACCTGAACAGGGAGTCACAGCAGGTCCTTGATACAAGGATGATAATGGTGGAGACCAAGATAGTGGATGTGAAGAATCTGAGCAAGGCTCAGTAGGAGGGGCACTATCAGTAATTGTTATTAGAAACGGCAAATGTCATCCTGAGGGAGGAACGACCGAAGGGTTTTAAGATTCTTCGCTGCGCTCAGAATGACAGGGTGGTTGGTTTTATCATAGTGTGTATAACAACTATTGGAGACAGATGTCATCCTGAGGGAGGAACGACTGAAGAGTTTTAAGATTCTTCGCTGCGCTCAGAATGACAGGGTGGTTGGTTTTATCATAGTGCGTATAACAACTATTGGAGACAGATGTCATCCTGAGGGAGGAACGACTGAAGGATCTTAAGATACTTTACTCCACTCAGTATGACAGGGTACTTTAGTTTATCATGAAGTGGATATCATATAGTAATTCTGAACGAAGTGAAGAATCTTTCCGGAGGTGCTCAATATGTACTATGTTTATATATTGACCAATTGGACGAATAAGGTTCTGTATACAGGGGTAACAAATGATCTTGAACGGCGTTTGTATGAGCATAAAAATAAGCTGGTTAAAGGTTTTACTGAAAAGTATAATGTAAATAAACTGGTTTACTTTGACAGCACAACTGATGTAGAATCTGCTATTGCAAGAGAGAAGCAGATTAAGGGTTGGACGCGGCAGAAAAAGAAGGACTTGATAGAAAACATGAATCCTGTGTGGAGAGATTTATCTGAGGACTTTGCAGAATAAGATTCTTCGCTGCGCTCAGAATGACAGGGTACTCTAGTTTATCATAGTGTGAATAGCATATAGTAGTGACTATAAAAAAACAGGTGTCATCCTGAGGGAAGAATGACCGAAGGATCTTAAGATTCTTCGGTCCGCTCAATATGACATAGAGAAAGTAAGGATATTCACAATAATAGAAGGGGTTCACTTTATGTGGACCCCTTTTATTTCTCCAGCAATCTTATTGCTATCTCTGCATTCTCAAAGGCTTTCTGCTTCATAAGTGTGTTACCATCTGCAAGTTGTCGGGCTATTGCTGCCTTATTGTTCCATACCTCGTCAATGAGCTTTTTCAGACTATCCAGGTCGAGGTCCGCTACGCTGCCGGCTGAAGGCTGCTTCACGTACTCAAGGAAGCCCTGGACTTTGGGATCATATATTAGTCCTATGACCGGAACAGAAAGGCTGACTGAATAAATCAGGGCATGAAGCCTCATACCCAGTACTAGGTCAAGCTTATTCATAACTCCCAATATCTTATCTACACTGTACAAATTTCTAAGTATATAAGAACTGTGCTTCATCTTTGAGGCTATATCCTCGGCTACCGCCAGATCGGAGGGAAAATGCAAGGGTATGAATACCGGCTTTGCATTGTACTTCTCTGCCATATAATCTGCAGTTTCAGCCAAGATGCGGCTGTACCCATCATAGCCTGCCCATCTTCTGATGGAGAATCCCACCAGCGGGCAATCTGAAGATATCTGTTCTCTGGACAGCAGTTCTTCTATTTCTCTAGGTTCGGCAGGCTGAAGGCCTAATGCAGGATCGGCGGTGACGATGACTTCGGGTTTGTTCACTCCCAAGGCTTTCAATTCAAGACCGGAGGCTTCCTCTCTCAAAGTAATGATATCCACCAGATTTATTATCTTTGAGGTTAAGTAGCGATTGGAGCCTCCTGTTACAGGGCCGATTCCGTTTGCATAGAGCATGATCTTAAGGCCTAAGCGTTTTGCAAGGTAGATGGTGGCAAGATAATACATAAGTGAACGAGTGCTGGTTACATCTTGTATAAGATTGCCTCCGCCGTTTAAGAAAAGCTTGGTTTTCTTCATTGTGCTTATGACTTTGAAAAGGTTGAAACGGTCTATAGCATCTACGCCATAATTTGCGGCGGTTTCCCCAGGACTTTTGGAAAGCACTACAATCCGTACATCTTTTTTTATTTTTCTCAGGTTATCTATTATAGCAAGCAGAATGGCATCGTCGCCGCTGTTGTTGAAGCCGTAATAACCCGATATCATAATGTCATACATAGGTTTGTCCCCTTTGAGTACGTTAATATTATTCGTTCTTCAGAAGCTGCATGTATACTTCGATATTGTCCTTTACCATTCTCTTAACGGAATAGCTGCCCTCTATCAGGCTACGTCCAAAATCTCCAAGAGCCTTTCTTTCTTCTTCGTTCATACTGAGGACTTTCAAGATATCCTTCCTAAAGGTTTCATTTTCTGCCTTTTCCTGACCACGCCCAGAAAAATTGGATTTTATTGCAGCCTCAAGGGTGGATTCATCCAATATTCCTATATATCCCGCATTGCTGGCAAGTATAAGGGGCTTTCCGGCAGATAAGGCTTCCAGTGAGGAACGGCCAAATCCTATGAAGAGGTCTGCAAGAGCATTGAATTTATTGATGTCTGTACGGGAACCTGTGATAATAACAGTATTGCTGTCGGTTACGGTGTTTATTTCCTTAGCTTTTTCCTTTACTACGTCCAGAATATCACCGCTGCCAACCATTATAACCTTAAGGTGGGGGATGCTTTCCGCAAGCTCCGGAATTATCTCCAGCAGCTTATTTATTATATAGCTTCTGTCGCTGTCAAATCTGCTGATATATACAATTTTCCTGTCCTCAGCCTTAAGCTTCAGTTCTGCCATTATGTCCGAAAAGTCAGTGCCAGGTGAGAATTTATCTGTATCTATTCCGTTTATTGTGACTTTTATATTCTTGTCCTCGATATTATAATTGTCCAGAAGGTATTTCCTTATATCTTCGCTTACTGCCACAGTCTTTTGGCCCCAGTTGGTTATATAACGGAGTCCATAGCCGGTCTTCCAGGTTCCGTGAGCTGTGGTCACAAAGGGGAAGCCCATTTTTTTGTGTAGAAGCCCACAGATAAAACCCGGGATACGTGCATGGGCATGCACCAGATCAATTTTCTCTTCTGTTATTATTCTTTTTAACTGATAGTAAGCCTTTACAACATTATGGGGCTTCTTGTTGTCCAAGGGAACGTGATATACTTTGATATTGCTGTTTAGCAGTTCTTCTTCATAAACGCCTCCGGTGGATGCCACAAATACATTGAAGCCTTCACGGGAAAGCCCCTTGGCAAGCTCTACTATATGGGTTTCTGCGCCTCCTATATCCAGACGCATTGTAGTTATTAGGATATTGTAATTGTGCATGTCATGCCTCCGATTTTACTTTTTCTTCAGGCTTATATTATCAATACCGACTGTTAGAGTATAATCCCTGGAACCCATCAGTGTATTGCCGTCGTATACTTCAACAGTAAGCTGGTGTTCTCCTTTTGCAAGCACCGATGAATCAAGCTCAATGCTGTATGGTATCGCAGTTCGAATGCCGTAAGCTTTCCCGTCAAGCTTGTATTGCACCGAAGGACTGAGTACCTTTGGCACGATAGTGAAGGTTGAAAGCTCAAGCTTTGAGTCCTTTACATTGTAATCCGTTATTTTCTCATATCTGCTGTTTGAACTTCCATTTACATCCGATATGTAAGTATTACTTCCCACAAGCTCGTTATAAAGGGTATTTATCTTGGAATTCCCATACAATGAGTAATCATCATACCTTGTTATCTGGTCATTATTGGCATTGAAGTAGTATATGCCTTTAAGCTGAGGATAGACCATAGGACCGTAAGCGTAAAGCCTTCTTAACTGAACTTCAGCCCAAGGGGAGACATCTTCTCCCGTAAGCTTTGCGTAATGTCCTACTCCTGTTTCGGAGATCATTATAGGCTTTCTGCTGCCGTAAGCCTCTATAATAGGCTTTATCTTTGCCAGTGGGTTGGCATATACTCCGGTCATATATACGCTGTCTATGGTGTCCTGCAAGTTCCCCCAGTCTTTTTTACCCTGGAAGTAGATGCCGGTGTAGCTGCTTATGCCTATCCAATCCACATATTCGTCTCCCGGATAGTAATCGTTATAAGTACGGTCTTTGGCGGAGATATCATTGGGAGACCATACCATAGCCACATTGGGAGCATTATCCTTCATAATCCTTGAAACATATCTGAAGGCTTCTATATAAGCGGTAAAATCGGTGCAGTTGTCTTTTATGTTCATTTCTCCTGCAAATCTGAGGAATACCGGTATATTCAGCTCTTTCAGATACTCTGCAGTTGCTTTTACATATGAGCTGTAAGAGGTTATATTTTTCAATACCCTGTCTATTGATGCATCTTCTATATTCCAGGCCAGCTGGACAGCGATATTATTCTTTTTGGCATCCCGGTAATAACGGTCGAAGGATCTGGCATCCTCCTCCCAGTGTAAATATGTAAGATAAGCAGAGTTCTTTTTAGGGAAATAATTCTTTATGTACTCCCAATCATAAGCTCCAATCCTGGGATCCAAATCATAAGTGCTGCCAAAATACACCCCGGCTTTTGGTTCGAATTTTGAGCTGAAATATGGATTCCCTTCAAGGTCTGTTGTTCTTGCATACAGCTCAATTTCGAAGCCCAGAGAATTGACCTTTGAGCTTGCATACGCAACCCCGTCCTTCCAGCCAAGCTTTTCTGCCCTGGGAATGTATCTCCTGTACGCCTCGGCCGCTTCCTCAAACCTTC
>JAWLHF010000126.1:0-8059 GCA_041690515.1 Clostridiaceae bacterium
CATCATCAATTCTATCAAAGGAGGTTTTCTTTTTCTACTCATAGCTGGAAGCCTTTTTGAACCACGGGTATAGCCCGTGGTATTCGTAATACAAAAAAATTACCTGCCTTAAAAAGCAGGTAAAAATACTATCTTGGTTCTATTATAAGCTTGATTGCGGTTCTCTCTTCGCCTTCTATCTCAATATCTGTGAAGGCCGGTACACATATCAGATCGATTCCTGCCGGTGCTACAAATCCTCTCGCTATTGCGACTGCCTTTATAGCTTGGTTCAATGCACCTGCACCGATTGTCTGAATCTCTGCGGAGCCCTTTTCTCTCAACACACCTGCTAAAGCCCCTGCAACAGAGTTAGGGTTTGATTTTGCTGAAACCTTTAATACTTCCATGATAAGCCCCCCTTAAAAATTGAATGAATCCAAATTATACTAATTATCTATACACAGTTAATTCTACAAATTTTACAAAAATCCTCCTTTTTTCTACAATTTTGAATATTGAATTATTGTTTTTCTGTGTTTTCATTTAGCCATCTATTCTGCTTATTCCGGTAACCTTGCAGTCATCATCAAGCCGGATGATAACAGCACCTAGGACGATATCACCCCTTGCAACCTCAAAACGAGCAGGCATACCGGTTATGAACTTTCTGATTACTATATCCTTATCGACTCCCAGTATGGAATCTCTGGGACCGGTCATTCCTGTATCGGTAATGTAAGCAGTACCTCCAGGAAGTACTCTTTCATCGGAGGTCTGTACATGGGTATGTGTACCCAATACAGCATGGACCTTTCCGTCAAGATACCAGCCCATTGCAAGCTTTTCAGATGTCGCTTCCCCATGAAAATCAACGATTATAATGTCTGCCATGTTATTTATCTCATTGAGTATTTCATCAACTGTCCTGAAGGGACAGTCTATACAATCCATGAAAACTCTTCCGCAGAGGTTTATTACTGCTATTTTCTTTCCGGCCTTCTCTGATATCCTATAGCCTTTCCCGGGGGTTCCCTTTGGGTAATTTGCAGGTCTCACCAATCTGTCTGATTCTTCAATGAAATCATAAACCTCCTTTTTTGACCAGGAGTGATTGCCCAGTGTTATCATATCCGCGCCAAAACCAAGTAATTCATCATATGTACTCTTGGTAATACCTACGCCCCCTGCGCTGTTCTCACCGTTGACAATGGTAAAATCGATAGAATTTTCATCTATCAGCCTTTTAAGATTTTTACTCAGATAATTCCTGCCGGGCCTGCCGACAACATCACCTATGAATAAAATGTTCATATTTACCTCCGGTAATAAAATTAAATAGTCACTATTATATATTATTATTAAAAAAGGCGGCTACATGCATTTACCATGTATTGCCGCGCATTTTCTATTTTGCATATTCAATTGCCCTTGTTTCTCTGATTACATTAACTTTAATCTGACCAGGATATTCAAGCTCGTCTTCTATTCTCTTTACAATGTCTCTGGCTATATAGACGATTTCACTGTCGCTGACATCTTCAGGCTTAACCATGATTCTAACTTCTCTGCCGGCTTGAATTGCAAAAGATTTTTCAACTCCATTAAATGAATTAGCGATTTCCTCGATTTTTTCCAAACGTTTGATATAGGACTCCAATGTCTCTCTTCTGGCTCCAGGTCTTGCAGCAGATATTGCATCAGCTGCCTGAACAAGAACAGCCTCAACTGTTGTTGCCTCGATATCACCATGATGGGCTGCCACAGCGTGTATTACTTCGCTGGATTCCTTGTACTTTTTAACCAAGTCAGCACCAATCTGTACATGGGGTCCTTCAACTTCGTGATCCACTGCTTTACCCAGGTCATGCAGCAAGCCTGCTCTCTTTGCAAGCTTTACATCTGCCCCAAGCTCTGCTGCCATTGCCGCAGCAAGATGAGCCACTTCAATTGAATGCTTTAATACATTCTGTCCATAACTTGTTCTAAATTTCAATCTTCCCAAAAGCCTTATCAGCTCCGGATGTAATCCATGAACTCCAGTATCGAAGGTAGCTTGTTCTCCCTGTTCTCTGATGTAGTTGTCTACTTCCTTCTTGGACTTTTCTACCATTTCTTCTATTCTTGCAGGATGTATCCTTCCATCTACAATCAGTTTTTCAAGTGCAACTCTTGCAACTTCTCTTCTGATTGGATCAAAACCGGATAGTATAACTGCCTCTGGTGTATCATCGATAATCAGATCGATGCCTGTGAGTGTTTCCAACGTTCTTATGTTTCTGCCTTCACGTCCTATTATTCTGCCCTTCATTTCATCATTGGGCAGCGGGACTACTGATACTGTGGTTTCGGCAACGTGGTCTGCCGAGCACTTTTGAATAGCATTGCCGATAATTTCCTTGGCTTTTCTTTCTGCTTCTTCCTTAGCCTTGGATTCTATATCCTTAATCATCATCGCAGCCTCATGTCTGATCTGCTTTTCAATATCGTTCAAAAGTAATTGTTTTGCCTCTTCTGATGATAAGCCCGATAATCTCTCCAGTTCCTCTACTTGCTTCTTGTAGAGTTCCTGTACTTCCTCGTGGGATTTTTGTATTTCCTTTTGTTTCTTTGCGATTGCTTCATCTCTTTGTTCCAGGGTTTCAACCTTTTTGTCAAGGCTCTCCTCCCTCTGCAGCAATCTTCTTTCTATTCTTTGTATTTCATTCCTTCTGTCACGTGTTTCCTTGTCCAGCTCTGCTCTTAGCTTATGTATCTCTTCCTTAGCCTCAAGCACAACTTCCTTCTTTTTCGTCTCCGCTTGTCTCTCAGCATCAGCAACAATCTTGCCGGCATGAGTCTCAGCGTTCTTTATAGTAGATTCAGCAATATATCTTCTAACTAAATACCCTATTATAAAGGTAATTAGTGCAATTGCTATATATATTAGAAATTCGATAACAATTTCACCTCCTTGTTTTCTATAAGTACTTGATTATCGGAAACGGCTTCCACAAAACCTTTTTACATATCATCATTTACATAATTAAAAAAAAATAAGAACGTCCCACTTTCAACTTCACCACATCAAAATAATTTTATTACTTATACAAAATTTTGTCAAGTTATTGTGACAATTCAAACAATTTAAGAACGATTTGCAAAATTCCGAGAATTTTGCCGTCATATACAATGTTTGCTCTATAATTAATAACTCTCTATTACAGGCTGCTTTCTACCAAATATCAGTCTCCTCTAAATCCAGCTCTGATATTACTTTCTTACATACTTCCATTGAGAAGCCTTTCCTGTACAAGAAGGCAATCAGTTTTGAAGCCTTTTCCCTTTTATCTCCCTTCATTCCTGCCGCCTTTTTTACAGCTGCTTTTAATGCTGAGCTGTAATCATCAATATCTGACTCTTCCAGTTTCTGCTGTATGATTTCGCTGTCAACACCTTTATTTGCAAGCTTGTAGTAGAGACTTCTCCTACTTGTGCCGGAAGTGTGGCTCATACTTCTGATAAAGCTCTCAGTATAGCTTTCATCATTGATATATCTGATATCCTTCAAGTATTCAAGGGCTTTTCTGATTGCTTTTTCCGGATACTGCTTATTCTTAAGCTTCTTTTCAATTTCATGCTCTGTTTTTGAAGAGCGTGCAAGTAAATGAAGGGCATCTCTCAATGCACTCTTATACTGTATTATTTCCAGTTTTCCGTTAAATTCATCCGCATTAAGCTCCATTCCTTCATTTAATTTCAATTCTTCGACTATTTCTCTGTCTACTGAGCTATGATATTCACCGTCAACAAATATGCTGCATCTGTTTTTGTTTCTTTTCTGAGCTTCAATCTTTGTGATTATCATTGGATCACTACCTTATATTTTGATTTCATAAGAGTTTATTACAGTATTTTATAAATACCGCAAATAAGAACTAACCTCTATCCATTATTTATGATAGAGGTTGATTCTTATTCATTAAATTAATTATAACTCATCATTATCCGAAGAACCTTCTTCAGAAGCAGGTCTGGCTTTGGATATTCCCATATTGTACATTTCTCTGATCTTGTTCTCTATCTCAACTATAAGCTCGGGATTCTCTTTGAGATACTGCTTTGCATTCTCCCTGCCCTGGCCTATCCTTGTATCACCATAGGAGTACCATGCACCGCTTTTGAGTACTATATCATTGTTGGCGGCTACGTCAAGTACGCTTCCTTCTCTTGAAATACCCTCTCCATACATAATATCAAACTCTGCCTGCTTGAAAGGAGGTGCTACTTTGTTTTTTACAACCTTGACCCTTGTACGGCTGCCGGTTATGTCAGTGCCCTGCTTGATATTCTCTACCCTTCTGACTTCCAATCTTACTGAAGCATAGAACTTAAGTGCTCTACCACCCGGTGTTGTCTCAGGATTGCCGAACATTACTCCTACTTTCTCTCTAAGCTGATTGATGAATATTGCTGTGGTTTTAGACTTACTTATAGCTCCTGCAAGCTTTCTCAATGCTTGTGACATAAGCCTTGCTTGAAGTCCCACATGGGCATCTCCCATTTCGCCGTCTATTTCAGCCTTTGGAACCAATGCCGCAACAGAATCGACAACTACTACATCCAGCGCTCCGCTGCGAACAAGTGTTTCGGCTATTTCAAGAGCCTGTTCCCCTGTGTCCGGCTGAGATACTATCAGGTTCTCTATGTCTACACCCAGGTTCTTTGCATATAAAGGATCCAATGCATGCTCAGCGTCAATGAAAGCGGCTTCTCCGCCATTTTTCTGCGCTTCTGCAATTATATGGAGCGCCACTGTAGTCTTACCGGAGGATTCCGGTCCGTATATCTCAACTATTCTTCCTCTTGGTACACCACCTATACCCAAGGCTATATCCAATTCTATCGAACCTGTGGACACAGCTTCAATGTTCATCTTTGTAGCTTCTCCAAGTTTCATAATAGAACCTTTTCCAAACTGCTTTTCAACCTGGCTTAAAGCCAGTTCTATCGCTTTCTTTTTATCGTTCATTGTTGCGCAGATAAACTGCTACACCTTCCTTTCATATGTGCTGCCTTATTACGGCGAAGCGAACAAATGTTCTTATGTTTATATTATATTATAATGCAAAATAATAGTCAATAAAATTACAGAATTTTACTGAACCTTATTTTCTGCTAGAAGCTCTCTTCTTAGATAATCAAGGGCTCTGCTGCTGGAATTCCATTTTATCCTTTTTCTGTTTCCGGTGAAGTTGAACTTGTATGCTTTTACTTCATCACCTATTGCAATACCAACATAGCATAACCCAACAGGCTTTTCCTCGCTTCCTCCGTCTGGTCCGGCAATACCTGTTATTGAGACACCTATGTCAGTTCCACTGATTTTTCTGACTCCTGCTGCCATTTCTTCAGCAGTCTGTCTGCTTACAGCCCCATGCTGTCTTATTGTTTCCTCCTCCACCTTAAGGATGTTGATTTTTGATTCATTGCTGTAGCTTACAATTCCATACATGAGAGTTGCCGAAGCTCCGGGTACATCGGTGAGGCGGTTTGCTACAAGTCCCCCGGTACAGGATTCTGCTATTGAGAGAGTCAGATTCCTTTCCTGAAGCAGCTTCAGTATTACTTCCTCCAAACTCTCATCATCATGTCCATATATGTTCTCACCCAAAACCTTTCTGACTCTGGATTCCATCTCATCTATCATTTTGTATGCTTCTTCTTCGTCATCGGTCTTTGCGGTTATACGCAGATGCACCTCTCCATCTTTGGCATAGGGAGCTATGGTCGGATTTGTCTGACTCTTGAATATATCCTTAAGCATATCTTCCGCGGCTGATTCCCCCACGCCTATTACTCTAAGCATTCTAGACCTTATGGTTGAATGTACCTTGGTTCTGAGGAACGGAAGTACTTTGTCCTCGAACATCGGGTACAATTCTTTTGGAGGTCCCGGCAGCATTATAACAATCTTACCGCCCTTTTCTATCATAACACCAGGTGCTGTTCCGTTATCATTTTCTATTATCTTGGCACCTTCCGGGATATAGCCTTGCTTTATATTGTTTTCAGTCATCGACCTGCCCATTGCTTTGAACATGCCTTCTATTCTTCTGATTGTGGCTTCATCGGGCAAAAGCTTCAAACCCAAGGCATCAGCGACTCCTTCCTTGGTAAGGTCATCAACTGTGGGACCTAAGCCTCCACTGGTGATTACCAGATCCGAGCGCTCCAGGCATTGTCTTATTGTATCTGACAGTCTTTGAAGATTATCTCCCACAGCAACGTGATAGTATACGTCTATACCAAGTTCAGCCAGCTTTTGTGACAGGTATTGAGCGTTCGTATTGACAATGTTGCCTAGAAGCAGTTCGGTGCCTACTGCTACTATTTCGCTTTTCATCCTAAAACCTCCATGCTATATGTGTATTTCTTGAATCAGGGGCGAACTTTGTTCGCCCCTTCAATGGATATCATTTCATATTCATTATCACATGCTTGTTCTTACTAAAATAGTCATATCCTGAAAATACGGTTATTAGCAGTGTCAGATACACCATTATAGTATCTGCCGGCAAATTAACCAGGCTGAAAGGGTAATTGCCTAACAGGAGAACTACTATAGCAACAATCTGTGTAACAGTTTTTATTTTGCCATAGTTGCTGGCTGCTATAATTATGTTCTGTGCTGCGGCCAGGCTTCTTAGTCCGGTTACGGCAAATTCCCTTGCAAGTATCACAAAAACAATCCATGCTTCAATTCTTCCAAGCTGTACCAAAATCAAGAAGGCTCCGGTAACAAGAAGCTTATCAGCAAGAGGATCCATGAATTTGCCGAAGTCGGTTATCATATTGTATTTTCGGGCTATGTGCCCATCAAGCTTGTCTGTCAGTGAAGCTATCAGAAATACAGCCAGAGCTGCTTCCATATGATAAGGAAAATCCATCAGCATCAATACCATAAAAACCGGAATGAAAAGTATCCTTATCAAGGTAATTTTATTTGCCAGGTTCATTTACTCTCTCCCCCACAAGATCATATTCATATGCCTCTGTTATTTTAACATGGCAGAAGTCTCCGGGTATCAATTGCCTGCTCGATTTGAAAGATATCCTTCCGTCTATTTCAGGAGCATCCATGTAGCTCCTTCCAAAATACTCACCTTCGGAATATCCTTCAATCAACACTTCCACTGTTTTTCCAATCAGCTTTTCATTGTTCTTCAAAGAAATGTCCTTCTGAAGGAGCATTATCTTCTCCAGTCGTTCTTGTTTGACTTCCTCGTCTATTTGGTCAGGCATATCATAGGCTGTTGTATCTTCTTCCCTAGAATATGCAAATACTCCAAGACGATTGAATTTTACTTCCGATACAAAGTCATAAAGCTCCTGAAAATCCTTTTCTGTTTCGCCGGGGAAGCCTACGATAAGAGTTGTCCTGAGTACTATATCCGGCATACTTGTCCTTAGCTTGGAAATCAGTTGAAGAATTTTCTCCTTACTGCTCCTTCTGTGCATTTTCTTTAATATTCTATTGCTGGCATGCTGTATAGGTATGTCCAGATACCTGCATATCTTGTCTTCCCGGGCAATGGTATCGATCAATTGGTCATTGAATTCATCAGGATAAGAATACAAAAGCCTTATCCATCTTATTCCTTCAATTGCAGACAGCTTTTCGAGAAGTTCACTCAAGCAGTATCTGCCGTATTGGTCTATTCCGTATCTTGTGATATCCTGTGCAATCAGGTTCAGCTCTTTGATTCCGCTCTTTGAAAGTACCTCAGCCTCTTCCAGTATATCTTCAAGTTTCCTGCTTCTGTATCTGCCTCGAAGACTGGGGATTATGCAGTAGCTGCATCTATTGTCACAGCCTTCCGCTATTTTCAGGAATGCTGATGCACCAAAGGTAGAGACTTTTCTTGGAAGCTTATCTATATCTATCTGCTCCTGATGTCCGTATAGAATTACCTTCTCCCCTTTAAGAGCTTGCCCAATTACTTGTGATATCACCTTGTAATCACCTGTTCCGATGACTGCATCCAGCTCAGGAAGCTCCTTCATCAACTCTTCCTTGTAGCGTTCCGCCATACATCCG
>JAWLHF010000127.1:0-5202 GCA_041690515.1 Clostridiaceae bacterium
GACCAATGAACATGAATGGAAAGCCAGTGATAAGAAGCAGGACACCTGTGATTATCAATAGCAATCCAATAGCTGCAGTAAGAAAACGTATAATCATAATTTTCACCTCCTCCCTACTTGTACCATATGCATGGAAATAAAAGAGTGTGACAAGCTGTAAAGTGCATTTATCCACTTGATTTTCAGAAAGATATCCATTATAATTTATATATACCCTAAGGGGGTAGAGGTAGTTGGTTATGGAGGTGATACTATGGATATAAGGATAACTGAAAGAGCGAAGGAAGAATTTAATAAGATCAATGCAAAGAACATAAGAATACTATTGCAGGGCTATGGTTGATCAGGTCCGTATTTCGGAATGGCTCAGGCTGAGCCACAACCAGGTGATATTTCTGTAGTAAAGGACGGAAGGACCTTTTCGGTAGAAAGGGAGATCGCAGAAGTAACAAACTTTTTTGAGATTGACTATCTGAATGGATGGCTGAGGAAAGGCTTTGCTGTATATGCAAATGGTTCAAGAAGTACATGCTAAAGGACTTAGATGACAAAAGTGAAAGGCTATATCTGCATTTTATTGCAGATATAGCCTTTCGCTTTCATATTGCTGCTCACAAGGTTGTATATCACAAATTATTATAAAGTGTCTATCTAGCGTATTCCGCTGTGGATGTGCATATACGTCCTTTCTAATGGGAATATCAGAATTTAAGGTATCATTGGTTATATTGACTTATTATACAATATTGGAATATAATACCAGTATGCGATATGAACAATAAAACTAACACTGCTAAGATAATGTAGTGATTAAAACACTAATTGGGGGATACAATGGTGAAAAGTCACATATTATTCAAACCGTATTTATACTTTATATCAGTACAGGAATATATAATTGCACAGGGTTAGAAGCATCCTATTCGGATATAATAGGAAGAGTGGATGCTGCGATGTATAGATCAAAACAAAAAGGAGGAAATCAGATAGTTTACATAAGTACCGATGTATAACAGGTATCATTAAAAATTAGTTTCTTAAAGGATGTTAAGCATTTGAGTTACTGGGATTTGTCAATATATTACCTTGACTAATGGACCAGAGTTACATATAATGTTTATGTACTTCAAAGTGCGCTCATAGCTCAGCTGGATAGAGTTGCAGACTTCGAATCTGAAGGTCGGGGGTTCGAATCCCTCTGGGCGCACCATAAGCAAGGACAAATAACATGCATCTATAGCTCAGTAGGATAGAGCAGCGGTTTCCGAAGCCGTGTGCCGGGGGTTCGACTCCCTCTAGATGCACCATGTGAATCCTCGTCTAAGGACGTTATAATGAGCATTCCCGTTGGGAATGCTTAGTTTTTTTGTTTTATATGCGTAACAAATGTGCAATACATTCTAAGATAAGCAGAGATACCGCATATTCACTTCTGAATAATCCGGTATTTAAAAGAATTATTCGATCTTATCAGATAGATTTGAGTTAATAATAGAAATTTAATATCACGTATATTATCTCATTCCTTATTAAGCATCTTCATTATGGTTCCAGCTTTACCTATCAAATCAATCCTTGTATTGTATATAGCCTGTTTTATTATTGGTGTGTCTAAAATGGCTACTATTTTATCAAAGTCTTCATTAGTAAAGGTATTGATATTCTTTCTAAAAGATGAAATACTTTCAATGTGTGATTGCAAAGGCTTTACCAAATTGGAATAATCCTCTTTATTAGCTATTGCTCTAGCTGCCATAGTACCACTTATAAGAGCTTCAACCGCACCTACACCCAGTACCCTATCCGTTAGCCCGGCAGCTCTTCCGGTCAACAGTACATTATCTTTCTGAAAGCTTGTTACCTTGCCTGTTGTAAATGGTGGAGGAATATTCCTATATACATAATCTAATTTATCCAGCTTTTCTATCTGGATAAACTTTTGAAAGAGTTCTTGAGCTTGCATTTCAGGCTTTCCAATTATATAAAGCTCAATTGTAGCACAATGCTCATTAAAAGGAGTTAATCTGCCATAACCGGTTCCGGCATATTCAGTATTAAAATATATTGTTGATGAGTTAATATCAAAATTGCCAATTGCAATAGAGCCTATAATTGTAATAGTTCCTTCATCCTGCCAAAGTCCCATATTACGTGCTTCTGTTTCTCTTCCTGTAGCAACAACAACATAATCATATTCTTTAGCTAATGCATTGTAATCACCTAAATAATTGTAGTGAATAGGTGTTTTAGTTAATTGACGCATAAATTGGTTTTCTAATGATTCATCAGCGGTTCCTCTTCCAACGGTTAATCCCAGAGTCCCTGTAACACTTATTTGTTTTCCTGCCGTCTTCATTACAAAACTTTTAGTATGACTTAATACAGTAAAATCAGCTCCGAATTGCGTTTTTATATACTCCCTAGCGTCTTTAAAACCTAAGTTATTATAGAAAATATTAGGCCAAAAATTTATCGAAGGCCACAACCAGCCAACACGTGGGTTTCTTTCAAATAATTCTGCTTGAACGCCAAGCCTTTCGCATTCTAAAGCACATGAAAGCCCAGCTGGTCCTCCTCCAAGGATAGCAATTTTCATATTATACCTCTTTGTTAAAGCTAATTATTTACTTTAGTGTTACCAATGCTAGGAGATATTTATACCGTGTTATTCAATTTAGCTGCTTATGAATTTCTTGCATTCCGGTATATTTTTCTCTTTGATGAAGTGCCTGAACATTGAGAACATCTGCCGCATCTGATCTTCGCTGATACAGTCCGGTTTTTTCGATAGAGTAAGTTCCGCAATGTTAGTTTCAATAACAGTCTTCTGTGCTTCCAAGTATGCCATTTTTTTTGAATGCTTCTTGCACAAAGCCGATGCTGATTGCATTAACAATATTGTCTATTTGCCTATTAACTTCTGAAAGCTTTACCCTGAGTAATTGAAGTTCCTTATCACTGCTGATGATCCTAGACTGTTGATAATCATTAAGCATCTCCAACAGCTTAGGGATGTTTTCCTCGTTAAGCAGCCTGTTCTCAAGTTCTGAAAGGACATAGTTCTCGATGTGCTCCCGCCGCATTTCCTTATTACCACAGCGATAGGAGACATATCTATTTGGATTTTTACCTCCGGTCCTCAGATTGCCTTGCGTGACGTGTCCGCATTCACCGCAGAAAATTAACCCGCTTAAAAGATAGAGTTCTTTTGCCTTGTACTGACCTGATCTTCTCTTGTTGGTTTCCATCTTAGCTTTCGCTTTCTCAAAATCCTCCTTGGAGATTATAGCTGGAAGACCATCCTCAATGCGAATAATGGAATTATCATCCTTAGAGCGATGATTATTCCTTTTTCCCAAGGCATCCTTACTAGGCCTACGATTGAAAACGAATACCCCTGAATACTTCTCGTTGCAGATGATATCATGCAGGCTGTTCTTGCCGAAGGAACGACCGGTCTTTGTTCTGTAGCCCTTCTCATTGAGCTTCGCTATTATCTTATCATAGCCGTACCCATCCAAGTACAGCCGGAAGATTTCCCTTACGATGACTGCTTCTGCCTCCTTAATCTGGTATTTCCTATCTGATCCTACATCGTAGCCCAAGGGAGGAGTACCACTGGTATGCTTGCATTGATATGCTGTTTCCTTAAGACCTTTCATTACCTCACGGGCAAGGTTCTTGCTGTAGTATTCAGCCATACCCTCGAGTAACGACTCAAGTATAATCGATTCCGGACTGCCATCTATATTTTCGGTAACACTTATAACAGACACACCATTCTTCTTGAGCTTTTTCATGGATTATTATGTTAAAATATAGAGGGAATAAGAGAAAAATGTCAAAATAATATAGTATGTTGAGTTCGGTTTGTCACTTATCAACTTTACTTATATGAGCTAATAAGTTGATAAGCAGATATATTATCATACCTAATTAAAGGAGGAGTCATTCTTATATGAAACGTAAAATCTACATAGTAATAGCTCTGGTCATTTGCTTAACAACGCTGCCTCTTAATGTGCTGGCAGCCGAGCCTGTAGTTGTTTATCAGGGTGATGGATATAACATTACAGCAACAAAGATACCCGTTGGCGATCACCTTCCTCCATACGGCTTCAAAGAAGGGATGGGATACGTCGCCAGAGGTGATTGGAAAGCTGGATTTATAGACACTACCGGTAAAATTATCATCCCCATTGGATATGGAACCACAAGAACAGAATTTAGTGAAGGGCTTGGTGTGGTTTGTATAGAAGGTAAATGGGGTTTTATGGATAGGGAGGGTAAGGTTGCAATTCCTACTGAATATAGCTTTGCTGATATTTTTTCAGAAGGCCTGGCACCGGTATGGAAAGGCAATAAATGCGGCTATATAAATAAAAATAATGAGGTAGTCATACCCTTCGAGTATGAAAGTGGGCGGCCATTCAGTGAAGGGTTGGCACTGGTTGAGAAAAACGGCAGAAAAGGCTATATAAATAAAAGCGGTGAGGTAGTCATACCCTTTGAAGATTATATGGGTGCAGGTACATTTCAGGATGGTATGGCATTGGTTTCTAAAAATTACAAAGATGGTTTTATTGACAAAACAGGAAAGGTCGTTGTTCCTCTTGAATATGATCTGGCATATGGTTTTAGCGATGGAATGGCGGCAGTTATGAAAAATGGTAAATGGGGCGCAATTGACAATACCGGCAGGATAGTCGTCCCTCTTGAATATAACGTTGTCAATTCTTTTTCAGAGGGCATGGCGGTGATCTGCCGAGACAATAAGTATGGCTTTGTTGATAAGACGGGGAAGGTTGTTGTCCCTCCCGGGTATACTTTTGTAGATCATTTTAGCGATGGCCTGGCTGTAGTTGAGAAAGACCGCAAATATGGCTATATTGACAAAACCGGCAAGGTGGTCATCCCTATAGAGTATGAAATGGGATACAATTTTAGTGAAGGGCTGGCTTTTGTTACCAAAGACAATAAAGGCGGAATGATTGACAAAACAGGTAAAGTAATTATCCCCTTCAAATATACTGCAATAACTAAGTTAAGCGAGGGATTTGCGATTGCGCAGACCGAAACAGAGTGGTTCGTGTTGGAAAAAAGAGAAAAATGAATCTGGGTGCCAGTCTATTAACTTGTTAACTTATTTTACAATAAGTTAACAAGTTGACAGACTGGCACTTTGCCTTTGACTGGCACTTT
>JAWLHF010000127.1:5302-7799 GCA_041690515.1 Clostridiaceae bacterium
TTTGCAGGGGCACGCATTGCGCGTCTGTTTATTCTCAAGCTTTTGCATGAAAATCTCATGAAAGGATTGCTCATCACAGCCGCTATTTTTTTCATCCTTTTTTCCGCTGCCGTTTGAATAACCGGATGCGGATGGATTTGATGATACAAAGGTTGATATCGGATAAATTCTCATATTATTCATTTTGATATCCTCCGTAATGATATATTATGTTCACATAATATATATTCGTGAGGGTGCTTTGTAAATAAGGGGTTTTTGAGGAACAAATCAGAAGGATTGGGATAAAATCACCCTTCGTAAGAATTTTTCTAATGAACTTTATCACACAGAAGACATGCTAAGCATACTAAAATTATTAGAAAAGCTAAGAAAAGATGAGAAACACAGTGTTTAAATGAGATAAAAAACCTATATAGCGCTAATTTACAAATAATAATCATTATTCGGTTTTGAAATTCTTAGAAAAAAATATAATAATATAATCAAAGGTCAAAGAAAGTCAAAGTCAAACTTTGACTATAGTTTATAGGTTATGGAGGTGTTTGTATGTTTTTAATGCCATTTAACAGGAGGAACAGAGCCTTGATCAATGAACCCCAGAGCATTTTCAACATGGATAATTTCATTGACAATTTCTTCTCCGATTCCTTCATGCCTGCAATATTTGCAGGTGATACCCAGATTAAGGTTGACATAAAGGATAACGATAAGGAGTACCTTGTAGAAGCTGATTTGCCCGGAGTTAAAAAAGAAGAGATAAATGTTGAACTGAAGGGCAGCAATCTGACAATATCTGTGGTTAGAAATGAAGAAATCAACGTAGAGCGCGAGAATTATATAAGGAAAGAGAGAAGAAGCGGCAGCTACAGCAGAAGCTTCTACGTTGAGAATGTAATGGAGGACAAAATAACTGCAAAATTTGAAAATGGGGTATTGTCCATGGTGCTTCCTAAGAAGGATGAAGGCATAAGAAAAGACAGCAGAATAGAAATACAATAAACAGCCAAATGCCGGTCTGTCAAAGCTGACAGACCGGCATTCTTTATATTATCCATTTTTTTATCTGCTTAAGGAGCTTCTGAGGCGGTATACCATTATCCTCAAGAAATTTAGCCATATCTATAGTAAAGGCTACTGATTTGTCAGGGGAGATATTCAGCTTGTTGATGGAATTGACGAACTCTTCCATAAAAGTGATATGTTTATAGAACTCGGAATATCCTTTGTAGCTTGTATTGTCAGATATTGAAGCTTCCTTTTGCACTTCCTTTGCAGCTTTGTATGGTGTTGTCTGAGGTTGCACCTCCTGGCGCTGCTGTTCGGCTTCAGTATCTGAGAAAGATATATGGTATTTTGAGGTATCCTGCAGGTCTACTTTGCTTTTGCTGAGATAATTCCTAAAATCCTTGACCTGCATTATACGCCTGAAATCAAAGTATTTTTGCAGTCCACTGAAGTATATCAATGTTACTTTGGCAAAGCGTTTAAGCACTCCGCTTTCCTCCAGAAGACTTCTCAGCTTACGTGAATCCTCATTTTCCAATACATCATAATCCGTACCCTTCACTGATATGCTGTTCTTTCGCAGAAAAAGAGCGATATCCTCCCTATTGACCCCATCCAATGCCTTGGATATTTCCGATACTATGAAGCAGGGTTTTCCATCCCAAACTATCAAATGTATGTCAGTTTCATTATATATCAGCTTTCTTTGGACTATATTCATTGTGTTACCTCCAATCCTAAGTATATTATAGGACTCTTTGTGGCTTATGTAAACCAGACCCAATGTGGTAATTTGTGGTCCTATTATATTTTACCTGGTAATCCGTATATAAGACGCGTGACATATTACTTAATATAGTATGAAGAATAAATTATTATAGGAGATATATGCTAATGGAGACGCAGTATTTTGTTTTAATGAGGAGAATAAGATGTGCAAGATGAAAAAATATGTACTGCCGGCTATTATAGTAGCATTACTGGGAGAGATATATTTCTATCCCATAAACAGCGGCTTGAGGATATCTGCAGGTATTGTTGCCTTGAATCTGATCATTTTGATCAAAGTTGATATTTCTGAGTATTATACTTCTTTGTTTTCCGGTATCACCGTTTTTGTCCTGAGAAGCCTGACAGGCATATATTTCGCAGGTCTCTCCTTTGCTGATATGATACGCTACAGCTTTCCTTCGACATCTTACTATCTGGCATACGGAATTCTGATATCGATGCTCCGTGTGAGAAAACACAAAGAGTGTATTCTTACGGCGGTCTTGATTTTCTCATTGACGGATACTCTAAGCAACATCCTTGAGGTTCTTATACGGGATGGGGCAGTCAATTATCATATAATGCGGATATTTGTTCTGACGGGTGTGGTCAGGAGCATTGCAGCATACTTCATCTATCTGCTATACAAAAGGCAGGAGCTTTTCATACTCAGCAGGGAGCACCAGAAGCGATATGGGCAGATGAATATCCTTGTGTC
>JAWLHF010000128.1:0-3082 GCA_041690515.1 Clostridiaceae bacterium
ACAGAAGCCATCTGCATCTGCGAGCCTTCTGCGACACTATCAACTATTGCTGCGATTTCCTCTGTAGCTGCTGTGCTTATACCGGCACTCTCGCTCAGCCTCTGAGCTGCATCTGTGATTTCTGAAACTGCAGCATTCACTTCGTTCAATATGTTACACAATGAGTCTGTCATCAGGTTGAAGGAGTTCTGAAGCTCCCCTATCTCATCCTTTGAAGTAACGGCAAGCCTTTTCTTCAGATTGCCATCCTTGATCTCTCCTGCTACCCTTGCCATATTCACAAGAGGCCTTACTATTATAAATGCCAGAAGCAGACTGCCTGCCAATGCAATGATGGTTGCTGCGGCAATAAGCATATATGCATTTCTTTCTGCTTCTTTTACAGGGGCAAGCGCTTCTTCAACCCCGGTCTCTGTTATAAGACCCCATCCTGTGACAGGTATTTTGTAATAAGTGCCAATCACTTCCTCATCTTTGTTGTTCTGGTACTGGGAAGATCCTTCTACCCCTTTTACCAGGTTAACAGGGCCTTCTATCATTTTCTCTACTGTGTTGTAACTGCCCATTACCATTTCTTTATATTCAGGATGTGCAAGGACTATCCCGTTTTTATCCGTTATATAAGCAATTCCATTCTCTCCTATCGCAGTCTCATTGATCAGCGTTTGGATCTCATCAAGTACTACCTTGGCATACAGCACTCCATTAACAGATTTATTCTGATCAAGTACGGGAACGGATATGTTGAAGGCCGGAACCTTAAGCTTGGAATCCAAATAAGAATCAGAGATAAAGCTTTGCCCTCTTAAAGCCTCAGTATACCATCTTTCCTGCGACATATTAGTGCCTTGGAGCTGTAAATCCAAAGCACAGATTACATCACCATTGCCTCCGGTAAGAATTATATCTTTGAAGGATTGCTCGCTTGAAGCAATCTTTCTGATGATTCTTTCCTGTTCAAAGCTGTCCATAACCAATATATCCACAGACTGCGGTATCAGCTCCAATGTCCTGAGGCTTTGTGTGATATTGGCATTTATCCTTTCAATGAGCCCTTTGTTCACTGCAACATTAAGCTCATTCATATCGCTTATTATTATGCTCTTTTGTGCATTGATGCTGAAGACAGTCAGAAATGTAAGCGGTATCAGAGTCATAAGCATCACAAGTATGATTATCCTACCCCGTATGCCCCCTGCCAACCTGCCGGGTCTAAATCTGATCTTCTTCTGCTCCTTTTTGTTTCCCGGGCCTGATGCTTTCATTGAATGTTTCCTTGCCTTTAACCTGGGAAGCTTAATATTCAACTTCGGAAGTCTGATCTTTTTTAGGAAACCAAGAATATTTTTTTTAGGCTTAAAGGACAGATGCTTCCCTCCTGAGGGGAATTTGAAATAGCTCTTTCTATTCCTCATGATTATCCTCCCATCTCAGCAATTACCTGTGTTGTTTATATACTCTAATTTTAATATAATGCAGGCAAATTAACAACTAATTTGGAGAATTTTCAATAAATTTGTTAAATTCTGCTAACACGCGGACGCGCAATGCGCGCCCCTACAATTAAAAGGCACACCCTGTTTAATTGGTATGCCTTTTAATTTAGTTCAGCTTCTTTGCTTCAAATATGCATTGATAAAGCTATCCAGGTCACCATCCATCACCGCTCCAGTATTTCCTGTCTCTTCACCTGTTCTGTGATCCTTGACCATATTGTACGGATGGAACACATAGGATCGTATCTGGCTGCCCCAGGCTATCTCCCTGTATTCACCCTTAATGTCGTCAATTTTATCCTTCTGCTCTTGCTCCTTCAGTTCCAGAAGCTTTGCTGTCAGCATCTTCATTGCCATCTCCCTGTTGCTGTGCTGGGAACGCTCATTCTGACATTGGACGACTATTCCTGTCGGCAGATGGGTTATTCGTACAGCGGAATCAGTCTTGTTTACATGCTGTCCGCCGGCGCCTCCCGACCGGTAGGTGTCAATTTTCAAATCCTCTTCATCTATTTCCACAGTTATATCATCATCAAGCTCCGGCATCACATCTACAGATGCGAAAGACGTATGCCGCTTGCCGGCAGTGTCAAAAGGAGATATCCTGACCAGCCTGTGGACGCCCTTCTCAGATTTCAGATAGCCATAAGCATTTTCACCCTCTATAAGCAAGGTGGCGCTCTTTATACCTGCTTCATAGTCCCTGAGCATATCCAGAACTGATATTGAATAACCTTTTTTCTCCGCCCAGCGTGTATACATACGCAGCAGCATCTCAGCCCAGTCCTGCGCTTCCAAGCCTCCGGCTCCGGAGTGTATGGTAAATATTGCATTATTCCTGTCATATTGGCCATTAAGCAGAGTCTCAATCCTAAGGCTCTCCACGTCCTCCTTAAGTGTGTTAAAGGAAGCCTCCACCTCCGGTATTACAGACTCATCCTGAGCTTCCATCCCTAATTGGATGAGTACCTCCAGATCCTCATATTCCTTTTTTAGGTTGCTGATCTTCTCACTCTTGTCCTTCAGGGTCTTTATCCTCTTCAGTACTTTTCCTGCATTATCCGCGTCGTTCCAAAAACCCTCCTGGTGCATCTCCTGCTCCAGCTCATAGACCTGTTCCTGTATGGATGCCAGGTCAAAGGGACACCTCAATTTCCTTTATAGCTTCCTCTATATCGGACAAACTATATTTATACTGTTCCAATTCAAGCATTAATAAAACCTCCTCAAATTTGCTTCCTGCTGCGTGCCTCGTGCATATTGGATATTCCTATCAGGTCTTGTAAGTGACGGATACTACTGAGCACACGGATGGTTCACTTCATTACGCAGGGGGGGTTATTTCCCCGCCGTGGATTCAGTGATCTTCAGTGTTTTCTGTGTTATCCGTTCCTTAGTTATTTTTCATTTACTCCGCAGCATTTCTTGTATTTCTTGCCGCTTCCGCAGGGGCATGGGTCGTTCCTGCCTATTTTGTCTTCCTTTACAACAGGTTTCCTTACCCCTTCCTCATGGTTTGTTACCACCGGCTCCGCCACCTTTTCCCTCTTAGGCAGGTTTGCGGTATTTATATTGTAAATGAACCT
>JAWLHF010000128.1:3182-7788 GCA_041690515.1 Clostridiaceae bacterium
AGCAGTACCTGGCGTCTCTGACTGTATATGACCTCCCTCTGCTTGTTCATAACGTTGTCATATTGGAGCACATGTTTTCTGATATCAAAATTCCTGCCTTCAACCTTCTTCTGTGCATTTTCTATGGATTTTGAAAGCAATGAATGCTCAATGGTCATATCCTCGTCCATGCCAAGGGTTTCAACCAGCTTCATTATCTTTTCTGAACCGAAGAGCCTCATCAGGTCATCTTCCAGGGATATGAAGAATCTGCTGGAACCCGGATCTCCCTGCCTTCCGGCACGACCTCTCAGCTGATTGTCTATACGTCTGGACTCATGGCGTTCTGTACCCAATATATGGAGTCCTCCCAGATCTTTTACCCCTTCACCCAATACTATGTCGGTACCTCTTCCTGCCATGTTGGTGGAAATAGTCACCATTCCCTTCTGTCCTGCCCGTGCAACTATCTCTGCTTCCTTCTCATGATACTTGGCGTTCAATACCTCATGGGGAACTCCCCTTCTTTTCAGCATATCACTAAGCATTTCCGAGGTTTCTACGGATATCGTACCTACCAGTACAGGCTGACCTTTGTCATGAAGCCTGACTATCTCTTCAACCACTGCATTGAACTTACCCCTCTTGTTCTTGTAGACTGCATCCGGATTATCTATTCTTATCATTGGCTTATTTGTAGGTATCTCCACTACATCCAGGTTATAAATGGCTCTGAATTCATCCTCTTCAGTCTTGGCAGTACCTGTCATGCCGGCCAGCTTCCCATACATCCTGAAGTAGTTCTGGAAGGTTATTGTAGCCAAAGTCTGTGACTCTCTCTCCACCTTAACCCCTTCCTTTGCTTCTATGGCCTGATGCAAGCCGTCGCTGTACCTTCTTCCAAACATAAGCCTTCCGGTGAATTCATCAACTATTGTAACCTGCCCGTCCTTCACCACATAGTCAATATCGCGGCGCATTAGATTACGCGCCTTCAAAGCCTGGTTTATATGGTGCTGGATCTCCATATTGTTGGCATCGGCAAGATTCTCAATATTAAAGAATCTCTCCGCCTTTCCGATACCTTCCTCTGTAAGAACTACTGTATGAGCTTTTTCATCTATTGTAAAATCCGCTTCATTCTTCAAGCTTTTTACGAAAGTATCAGCTACAAAGTAAAGCTGAGTGGATTTTTCTCCTACTCCTGATATTATAAGCGGTGTTCTGGCTTCATCTATCAATATGCTGTCCACTTCATCGACAATTGCATAATTCAGCTCCCGCTGAACCATCTGATCCTTGTATATGACCATATTGTCCCTTAGATAGTCAAAGCCGAATTCGTTGTTTGTACCATAGGTTATATCGGCGCCATAAGCTTTCTGCCTATCTGCCGCTTCAAGTCCGTGAACTATCAGTCCTACTGACATTCCCATGAAGTTATACAATTTGCCCATCCACTGGCTTTGGTATGTTGCCAGGTAATCATTCACAGTGACCAAATGTGTGCCTTTCCCGGAAAGAGCGTTTAAATACAGGGGAAGTGTTGCAACCAGCGTCTTCCCTTCACCTGTCTTCATCTCTGCTATTCTACCCTGATGCAGTATGATTCCGCCTATCATCTGAACGTCAAAGTGGCGCATTCCAAGAACTCTCACAGAAGCCTCCCTGACCACTGCATATGCTTCAACCATGAGATCATCCAGGGTCTCACCCTTAGCAAGCCTTTCCCTGAATTCATCGGTCTTGTTCTGCAGCTGCTCGTCGCTGAACTTCTGCATCTCTGGCTCCAATGCATTTATTTTTTCAACTATCTTCATTGTTTTCTTAATTTCTCTATCGTTCTGATTACCAAATATCTTGTCTAGAATCATCCTAATATCTCTCCTTATTATAATTATGGGTTCTTGCGATCTGTGACTTGCCTTGTGATTTAAGTTGATTCTTCGAAGCTTTCGGACGACCACTGGCCGCTCCTACAGATTAAGCTGAAAGGCAATTTTCAGATCGCATCTGCCTTGAATACTGTTAATTATAAGGGATATCAGAATACTGTACTTTTCCAGATGTTGTTCTTTAACGCTGTATCATTAATGATATATACAGATGCAAACAGCGGCAGCATATTGGACTGAACATGTTTTAGAGCTGCTGCTTCTGTTATTGCACCAGGCAGCTCCCTGAAGCCGTTCTTTTCTCTGTATTGGCTTTCCGTATCCGATTGGTCTGTTTGGGCTCCGGCTTCCTGTATCAACAGCTTATTTGATGCAAGTATATCAAAAAATGCTTTTTTGCTTATTTTTACATAGCTAGCAGAATCAAAACCCTCAGATGAACCTGAAAGTACGGTAAACACCATGAATATGAAAGCTGCATATCTCTTTATGTTGTTATAGCTGTTATTCGACATTCAGACTCACCTCCTACAAAATTACATACATATTATTTTAACACAAATACAGCCCTTCGTCTGTAAAAAATCAAAAACAAATGCAGCACATGTATTAATCCATATACTGCACAGTTTTTTCTTTTTTAAAGCTTTTTATAACGAGCATCAACAGCTTTACTTTAATCCGTCATGGCTGAACATGATTTTCATACACGTCTGCCTTGGCTATTAAACACTTTAGCTGAAGCCTTTTTTATCATTATCTCTTGTATATATATAAATATCCCCAAGGCCATAAACACATCTCCTGCGCTGAATATCTTCGGCCTGGGATAAGGCTTTCCAAGAACAAAAATATCGCCCAGATATTTTAACACTGTGTGACTGTTTATCAACGTATGGGTGATGATTCTCCCATCCCGAATATCAATCATATTGTCCACCAGTCCGATACCCACCATTGCCTCCCCCGAAACCGGCATCTGACCTCCGTTTGCCATTATCACAAGAAAATTAAGAAATACTCCAATGAATACAATCCTGAAGCCTAATGAACCCCTATTGAAGTATACTCCTGCAAAAATCAACAAATATGATAACCCATGGATGAAAAATATGTTATCAATGAAGAAGCGGATACCCTTTGAAGCCATATATACTGCCGCAAATTCCACCAGAAATGCGGAAACAAAAAGATACCACTTTTCCAGATTGGCATCCTTAATATTTGAAAAGCTTCCTCCCCTGATCTTTCCAACAGCAAGAGAAGCGCCCACACTTTCAACCAGCAATACCCTTCATCTCCTTACTGTCCTTTATCATTTTAATAAAAGCATCTGCCAGCTTGTGCTCAAACTGACTGCCTTTTCCGTTATCTATGATCTCAATAGCCTCTTCAACCGTCATGGCGTGTCGGTAAGGACGCTCAGAGGTCAAAGCATCAAATACATCAGCAAGACTCAATATCTGCGATTCCAGAACTATGTCCCCATGCTTCCTGCCTTCCGGATAGCCTGTCCCATCATATCTTTCATGATGGCTTAATATGATTCTTGATACATCTTTTAAGAATTCAATGTCTTTAATTATTCTTACACCTATTTCCGGATGCTGCTTTATCTTATCGTACTCTTCCTCTGTAAGTCTTCCGGGTTTGTTGAGTATGCTCTCTTCCACACCTATCTTTCCAATATCATGAAGTATAGCTGCTATCTTAAGATTTTCAACTCTTTTCGGCGGCAGCCCAAGCCTTTCAGCCAACCTGCATGCGTATTCCCCTACTCTCTGGGAATGTCCGTTGGTATAAGGGTCCTTTGCTTCAACTGCCTGAGACAGGGATTTTACTGTATCTATGTATATGCTTCTCATATCAATATACAGCTTGAAGGAATATCTGGCGAAGAGAAGAGGTCCGAAGAAAAGTAGGACGCCGACCAATTTATAATTTATATAAGCTATTGCCATTATTATTGCAAGGGGCGCCATAGCAAAGTAGTCTTTCACCACCCATGCTATATTTTTGTAGAAATTGCTGAAGAAATTCTCACCGGTAATAAGGTGCATTAGCACCGACATTATTACAGCATTGGTCAGTATGTAGACTATCATGCTTGAAATAATCGCAACAACTGCGATAGGTGATGAATTCAAATCAATTACACCAGGAGTCGCTCCAAGGCTTTCATAGCAAATTCCTGCAAGACCTGCGGAAATTGCGGCGTTGGCGCCGTTAAATATTGTTTTTTCTATTGGAAAATTAAATGGATGATATAATTTCCCATCGTGTTTGATGACCCTGAACATGACTCCTAAACTGGTTATCCAGGCTGCCTCAGGTACACCGAATATGACAATTGCAGCAAGGCCAATGGCAAATCCCACAGATAATGCTCTTTGTCCCTGGGTGACTATGACCAGTGATTCAGCAATAATAGACAATACTGTAAAAATAACCAGACCTACCACATCAATGTCATAGGCCTGATTTGCCGTATATAGTAAAAATGACATTCCTAGTAGTACTATAAATGCAACGTATACTTTGAGCTTGTTAGACATATGTTCACCTCATTATTATGGCCGACATATATTACTTTGTTTTTAGAACCAAGTCTGGTGTGCTCCCCCGGCTAAAATTAATGTAAATATAGTCATAAGTATGCCGATAACCTTTTTCACTGTTTGCCCCTCCTCTTTTTAAGGCTCTGCCTCACCGCTAAATAAGGCAGGCAAACT
>JAWLHF010000129.1:0-7702 GCA_041690515.1 Clostridiaceae bacterium
ATAGTGCAGTAAGAAGGAGGTGGCACAGTGTGTCCGAGGTTCTTTCGCAAAATGAGATAGATGCGCTGTTAAGCGCCCTAAATTCAGGTGAGATAAACGTACATGAAATAAAAGAAGAAAAAGAAGAAAGAAAAGTCAAGGATTACAATTTCAAAATACCAAATAAGTTTGCAAAGGATCATACAAGAACGCTTCAGATCTTGCATGAGAATTTTTCAAGACTTTTGCAGACTTATCTTTCGGGATACCTTAGAGCATTGGTGCAGATTGAAGTTATTTCAGTAGATCAGCTTACATACAATGAGTTCACCAACTCTATGCCAAATCCGTCAGTACTTGGTATTGTGGAGTTTGCCCCACTCAGTGGATCAATAATAGTCGAAATGACTCCTCCAATTTCTTTTGCAATGATTGAGAGGGTCCTTGGCGGTACAGGACATGCCTTTGAAAGGGCAAGAGGTTTTACAGAGATAGAACTGTGTCTTCTTGAGAAGATAATGGGGCAGATAATAAGTTATTTCAGAGATCCTTGGAAGAATGTCATAGAGCTTAAGCCTCGTCTGAAGAAGATAGAGACAAACCCTCAATTTGCACAGATAATGTCGCCTAACGAAACAGTAGCTCTTATAACCTTAAATACAAAGGTAGGCAATATAGAAGGAATGATACATATCTGTATACCTCACTTGGTTATTGAGCCAATTATTCCTAAGCTCAGCACTAAGTTTTGGTTTTCCGGTATCAATAAAGAAATCACTGGCAGCGATCTGAAGATAATAGAGAAGAAGATTCAAAGCACATTGCTTCCTGTAAGGGTACTTCTTGGAAGCAACGATATAACAGTAAGGGATTTTTTGGAACTGAATATTGGTGACGTTATACCTCTAAACACAAATGTGAATGAGGATCTTAAGATATTTGTCGGAAATCTGCTTAAATTCAATGGAAAACCAGGATTGAAAAAGAATAAAGTAGCAGTGAAAATAACAAGAGTTGAAAAGAAAGGAGATGATTTCGATGAGTGAAATGCTGTCACAGGAAGAGATAGACGCCCTTCTTAAGGGAGACAGCTCATCAGAGCCTCAAGATGATTCATCTTCTCAATCAAATCAGAGCAGTGATCTTACTAGTGAAGAAAAAGATGCTTTGGGTGAGATAGGGAATATTAGCATGGGTACTTCAGCTACAACGCTGTTTACATTGCTGAACAACAAGGTGAATATTACTACTCCTAAGGTATCCGTTGTAACATGGGAAGAGCTTTCAGGACAGTACACCTCTCCTTATGTTGCAGTACAGGTGCATTACAAGGAAGGTTTGGAAGGTTCCAATCTTCTGATACTCAAAGAAGATGATGTAAGAATTATTACAGACCTTATGATGGGAGGAGCAGGAGATAATAACTCCGAACCAATAAGTGACCTGCATCTAAGCGCCATAGGTGAAGCTATGAACCAGATGATTGGGTCATCATCAACATCACTATCCACAATGTTCAACAAGAGGATTGATATATCTCCTCCAGAGGCATTTGTTCTGTATTTTCAGAACTTCAAGGATCTCGACCAGTTCAATTCTGAAGATAAAGTTGTTAAGATTGCCTTCAGGATGGAGATAGGTGATATAATCGACAGTGAGATTATGCAGCTTATACCGATAGAATTTGCTAAGGATCTTGTAAACAACCTGTTGAACAATATGGCATCGGATGAACCAATATCTATTGAAAAACCAGTAGCACCACAGGTTCAGCCAGAGCCGGAGCACAAACCCACCAGTCAGCAGAAACAACCAGCTAAACAGAATATACTGAGTAACAGATATGATGAGAGGCAGGAGATTGAAACTGTGAGAAGAGAAGAACCAAAAATGGTTAATGTTCAGCCTGTTCAGTACCAGACCTTTGAAGGTGATCAGTGGAGTGCAGAAAAGGAAAGCATTGAACTGATAATGGATGTGCCTCTTGAAATTACAGTGGAACTGGGACGAACTAAGAAGCTCATACGTGATATTCTGGAATTCGGACCGGGTACTATACTTGAACTGGACAAGCTGGCCGGAGAACCGGTAGATATACTGGTAAACGGCAAATACATCGCAAAAGGCGAAGTAGTCGTAATCGATGAAAGCTTTGGAGTGAGAATAACTGATATTATCAGCGCATCGAAGCGCCTTAGTAAAATTCAATAGTTCACAATTTTAACACATGCAAGGAGGAAGTATTCAAATGGCTAACGGTATATTGATTGTTGATGATGCTGCATTTATGAGGATGATGATTAAGGATGTGCTATCCAAGAACGGGTTTGAGATCAGTGGTGAAGCTGAAAACGGCGCAAAAGCAATAGAAAAATTCAAAGAGCTTGACCCTGAATTGGTTATTATGGATATCACCATGCCTGAAGTAGACGGAATACAGGCAGTTAAGGAAATAAAGAAAATTAACGGTTCAGCTAAGGTAATCATGTGCTCTGCTATGGGACAGCAGGCAATGGTTATAGAAGCAATACAGGCAGGAGCAAAGGATTTTATAGTGAAGCCCTTTCAGGCTGAAAGAATCATAGAGGCTGTCAAGAAGGTGCTTGGCTAATAAGGAGTAGGTAGTTAGATGAATTCAGACAGTACGTTATATGGGATTCTATACTTTTTGTTCATGTCGGCTGTGATTCTGGGTGCGGCATATTATGTTACCAGAATTTTGGCAAAAAGGGGGATAAACCCGGCAAAGAATAAGAATCTAAAAGTTATGGAAACGGTTCCTCTGGGGATTGATAAAAGCTTATTGCTGGTTAAGGTAGGAGAGCAGTATTTGCTTCTTGGAAGTACTCAGAAGAGTATATCGCTGCTATCAGCAATAGACAAGGAAAAGCTTACTGTCACCAGTGAGGGTGAGTCATATAACAGCATAGAGGGTGAGAGCATTGAGACATACATGAACACAGTCGATGAAGCCGCAGGAAGATCAGGTATGAGCTCTGTGAAGCATAATTTGGATAAATTAAAATCTATTGTTAGAGGTAACAGGATTGATGTATAAGAAAAAGGAAATAGGAAGAATCCCAATAATCATCTTAATAATAGTCATCGCAGTAACTTTTAATGCTTGGTGCGATCCGCTTCCAATACCTAAAATAGGCCTCGACATTGAGGCGGCAGACAATCCTCAGGAAGTAGCATTAAGCATACAGATACTGTTTATACTGACAGTACTTTCCCTTGCACCGTCACTCTTGATTATGCTTACTTCCTTTACCAGAATAATAATCGTATTGTCCTTTACAAGAAATGCTCTAGGCACTCAGCAGATGCCGCCTAACCAGGTGCTTATAGGTCTGGCTCTTTTCCTGACTTTATTTGTTATGTCACCGGTAATAGCTGAAATAAACGAAACAGCCTTTACACCATATACAAATGGTGAGATCTCTCAGGAAGCAGCGATTGAGAAGGCTGCTGCTCCTATACGTACTTTTATGTTTAAGTATACAAGAGAAAAAGATCTTGCATTGTTCTTGAAGCTTGGGCAGATAGACCAGCCTTTGGCAAAGAGCGATATACCAACCTCTACGCTTATACCTGCTTTTATTATAAGCGAGCTTAAAACAGCCTTTGAGATTGGTTTTTTCTTATATATACCATTTTTAATGATTGACATGATAGTGGCAAGTACCCTTATGTCCATGGGTATGATGATGCTTCCGCCGATAATGATATCAATGCCATTCAAAATACTACTTTTTGTAATGGTTGACGGCTGGAATTTAATAATAAGATCTCTTATTCTGGGATTTAGATAGATGGGGTGTTGTCTATGGATCAAGGAATTGTAATTGATGTAGCACAGGAAGCAATAAAAGTGGTTCTTATGATAGCTGCGCCGATACTGGGTTTGGGACTTCTCGTAGGTTTGATAGTGAGTATAGTACAGGCAACGACACAAATACAGGAGGCAACATTGTCATTCATACCGAAGATCATAGTGGTATCATTGGCTTTACTTGTATTCGGGCCATGGATGATGAACATCATGTACGAATTCACAGTAAGGCTTTTTGAGAATATTCCCACGTATATTAAGTGATCATGGATAGTATTAGTGTTATTTTAGTTGATAAATTTCTAATACTGCTTTTGGTTTTTGTAAGGATGTCCTCAATCTTTGTCATTACACCTGTATTCGGAAGAAGAGAAATGCCTCCCTATATGAAAATTGGTCTTGCATTCTTCTGCTCATACATTCTGGTTCCATTGATAGGGGATATTCAGCTTGAATACTCAAGCATACTTGGATTTGCAGTTATTGCAGGTAAGGAATTTCTTGTTGGGATAATTATTGGATTTGTAAGCTTTCTTGTATTATCTGCACTTTATATAGCCGGTCAGATTATAGATATGCAGATTGGCTTCGGTATGGTTAATGTCCTGGATCCGACAATGAATACCCAAGTCCCCGTAACTGGGAACTTCATATATATAATGACAATATTGTTCTTCATGGCTATAGATGGCCATCACATATTGCTTTCAGCTCTGTTTAAGAGTTATAGCGTACTGCCTATTAACGGTTTTGCATTTACAGAAACCATGGTTAACAATATAAACACAATTTTTTCTGATGTTTTCATGATAGGATTTAAAATAAGCATACCGGTACTGGCAGCAATACTATTGTCAGAGGTGGCATTGGGGATTCTGTCAAGAACAGTTCCCCAGATGAATGTATTTGTGGTAGGTATGCCCTTAAAGATTGGCTTGGGACTTTTCACCTTCTACCTTATGATGCCGGTTTTCATCAGGATCATGACTTTTACTTTTGACAGGATGTATGGCTATATCTACTTGATAATTAGGAGTATGGCTACAGGATGAGATATTATTTGGATTTTAAGATGAATCTGCAGCTTTTCGGAGAGAAAACCGAACCCGCAACTCCCAAACGAAGGGATGAGATGCGGAAGAAAGGACAGATACCGAGGAGCAGGGAACTGGTCACGGCTTTTGTATTGTTGATTTCCTTCATTGCCATGAAGCTCCTTTCAGGATCAATATACAGGAATCTGACCGCAGCAATAAGGTTGTTTTTGAACTTTCCCAAGGATATTGACACAAGGTTCTCCATGGACAATTTGACGCAGATATTTCTGGAATGTCTTGTAATAATGGCAAAGATACTGGGACCTATATTGCTTATCATTGTTGTAGTTGTGATAATTGTCAATTATCTTCAGGTGGGATCTGTTTTTACAGCCAAACCATTGATGCCCAGTATAAATAAGTTGAATCCTATCGAGGGTTTTAAGCGACTTTTTTCAAAAAACTCCTTTGTTGAGTTTTTAAAGTCTATATTGAAGATAGGAATTATTGGATATGTTGTATTTGACTTTCTCATGGACAATTATGACATAGTACCTGAATTGTTGAATATGAATCTTGAGAGCACAATAGTATTCATGGGCAATACAATTATAAGCATCGGAATAAGAGCTGCGGTTGTACTACTGGTACTTTCCGTCTTCGATTACGGATTTCAGATATGGGATTATGAGAAGAGCATAAGGATGTCCAAGCAAGAGGTAAAAGATGAATACAAGCTTATTGAAGGTAATCCGCAAATAAAATCAAAGATAAGGGAAAAGCAGAGGCAGCTTTCCTTAAGAAGAATGATGGCCGAAGTGCCACAAGCCGATGTTATAATAACAAACCCGACCCATTTTGCGGTAGCTGTGAAATATGACGCAAACACATCTGATGCTCCTTTGGTGGTTGCAAAGGGTAAAGACCTTATAGCTCAAAAGATTAAAGATACCGCTAAGGAGAACAGGGTACCCATAGTTGAGAACAAGCCTCTGGCGCAGGCATTATATAAAAGCGTTGATATTGGTGACAAGATTCCGGTTGATTTATACAAAGCCGTAGCAGAAGTGCTGGCATTTGTATACAACTTGAAAGAAAAATAGAAGGAGACATATATATGGGCAGATACGGCGATATTATAGCAATAGCAATAGTAGCAATCATAATGCTAATTATAGTACCTTTGCCGACATTTATGGTGGATATATTGCTGACACTGAATATTTCTCTGTCTCTGGTGATATTCCTGTTATCAATGTATATTAGGGAACCATTGCAGTTTTCTATATTTCCAACGATACTTTTGATAACAACCTTATATCGCCTTTCCTTGAATTTTTCCACAACAAGATTGATTCTGGGCAAAGGTTATGCAGGAGAAGTAGTGGATGCCTTTGGTAATTTTGTAACAGGCAGTAATGCAATAGTCGGATTTATAATGTTCCTTATTCTGATTATTGTTCAATTCCTTGTAATTACAAAGGGTTCGGAAAGAGTTGCAGAGGTTTCGGCCAGATTTACTTTGGATGCAATGCCGGGTAAACAAATGGCCATAGATGCTGATTTGAACTCAGGTTTAATAACAGAATTGGAAGCAAAGGACAGACGTAAAAAGATTCAACGTGAAGCAGACTTCTACGGGGCTATGGATGGTGCCAGCAAATTTGTAAAGGGAGATGCCATAGCAGGTATTATAATAACAATAATAAACATATCAGCCGGTTTTGCAATAGGTATGCTGGAAATGGATCTTACATTTAGTGAAGCACTTGCGAAATTTACAATATTGACAATCGGCGACGGTCTTGTCAGTCAGATCCCGGCACTTTTGGTATCAATAGCAGCAGGTATGGTGGTGACAAGAGCTGCATCAGATTCAGATCTTGGTAATGATATTATTAGACAGCTTCTTGGCGAGCCAAAAGTATTGTATATTGCTTCAGGAACAATTCTTCTTCTTGCTTTTACCGGACTTCCGAAGGTACCGAACTTCATACTTGCGATATTCCTGGCTATTATGGGATATACATTGCAGAAGACCATAATAAATGCAGAAAAGGAAGAGGAAATAAAGGCACAGGATATTGAGGTTGAAGAAATTAGAAAGCCTGAAAATGTCATGACTCTGCTTCAGGTTGACCCAATTGAACTGGAGTTCGGATACGGGATAATACCTCTTGCTGACGCCAGCCAAGGCGGTGACCTGCTTGACAGGGTAGTGATGATAAGAAGACAATGTGCTTTGGATCTGGGAGTGATAGTCCCGGTAATAAGACTAAGAGATAATATACAGCTAAGGCCTAATGAATATTTAATAAAGATAAAGGGTATAGAAGTAGCAAACGGTGAGTTGATGTTCGACAATTACCTTGCTATGGATCCCGGTACTGCTGACGGTGAGCTGGATGGGATAAGCACAACCGAACCTGCATTCGGGCTTCCTGCAGTATGGATAAGTGAGAGTCAGAAGGAGAGAGCAGAGATGATGGGTTATACAGTAGTTGATCCGCCATCTGTTATTGCTACACATCTTACAGAGCTCATCAAGAATCATGCCCATGAGCTTTTAGGAAGACAGGATGTGCAGAGGCTTGTTGATAATATAAGGGAAAGCTACCCTGCACTGGTTGATGATGTGATACCAAAACTTCTTAGTCTTGGAGATGTTCAAAAGGTCCTTGCAAATCTGCTGAAGGAAGGTATATCCATTAGAGATATGGTTACAATTATGGAGACATTGGCAGATTATGCCCCAATGACAAAGGACACCGACATGCTTACTGAATACGTTAGACAGTCCATGAGAAGAAACATTACAAAACGTTTCATTTTCGACAGGACTGCAAAAGTA
>JAWLHF010000130.1:0-7545 GCA_041690515.1 Clostridiaceae bacterium
GTCAACTCTCGATGAAGCTTTACATCTTGCTGATGATGTAGGTGGATGGGGAGAGAACACAAAAGATGAATTTAGGACAGAATATTACAACAGAGAAGCGACTGTATCGCCCCAACCTGTGGTCACAGCTGACTTTACAATAAGTTATCTTGGTGATGATGTTACAGATAATAGCGATAATCCAGTCACGATTGATCCATCTGATAAAAGTTTAATGCTAGAGGACCAAAGTAGTGTTTCGATAAGTTCCGTACATATTACTGATCGCACTTGGCAATACTGGGATATTTCAAGTGGTTGGAAAGATGTACCCGGAAGTAAAAATAAAACAACTGTCAACATAAGTGATATGGACACTGTATTAGATGGCTCAGGTATAAACAAAGCCTTTAAACTTATTTGCAGTACAGCCAGAGGAGCTTCAGACTTAGCAACGCATACTGCATACTTCAAAGCAGCTCCACCACCGCCTCCACCACCGGGGAGGGCCGACATATTTGTGTATTACTTGGACAAAAAGACCGGTGCGGACGTATTCGCTTCTGACCTGACTACATATAAGGGTGTAGATTACGGTACATATACCATATATGCTAAACCCGATACAGATAAAATCAAGCTTGATACCGCAACAACCCCAAGCCCTCAAACAGTTACAGTTAATTCCTCAAATAATCAAGCTACAGTCACATTCTATTATACAGTTACTGGCGGGGACAAGCCTCCTACACACGACTCACCTTCTGCAATACTGGACCTCCCGGAAGAAATAATGGCCGGACAGCCTGTCAAAGCGGACGGCAGTGACAGTTGGTCCAACAATCCCGGCGGGTATATATCTGCATATTATTTTGATTATGAGGGTGCCAATCTGATAAGTGACAATGGCAGCAATGTAATGTTGTGGTATCCTCAAACGGGTACATATACAGTGGAACTGGAAGTAGAGGACGAGGGCGGAAGGTCTGATTTTGATGAAAAGGATATAGAAGTCACCCCTCCTATACCGACAGCCGTAATCACTGTTTCCGGCAAGCTCAAAGAAAACCGCAAGGTGACAATAGACAGCAGCCAAAGCACTTCCACTAAATACTATCCTATAGATATTGCAAGAACCATATGGACAATAACTCCGCTATCCGGCGGGACAGAAGCAGATATAAAGTACCATGGGATATTAAACGGCAGTGAATCAAAAGACATACTCTTTAAGAAAGCCGGAAGGTATAGAATAAAGCTGACGGTTACAAATACTTACGGCAGATCCGCTTCTGCTGAGCAGACAATAACCATAGCACCGGATTTGCCGCCGGTTGCAAAAATATATCTGCCGACACCAACCGGTATGGAATATAAAGTGTATAGAGATCCCAAGGACTCTAATCTTGCTGCCTTTGATATATTCAACGGGAGTTTTTCCCCGGATGATGACATTATAAATAAAGCAGTCATGATGTATTGTTATGACTCTAATAATGATGGAGATTACAAGGACGAGCAATGGTATTACAGTAAAAATGGCACTTCATGGATAACAACAGGAATGGACTATACTGCCACCGTCAATAATTTCAATATATTCAGTATTGCCACAGTCAACATACCTATGGCTACATTGAAAAATAAAAATGTAGGAGATTACTATTTTGCCGTAAGAGTAATGGAATCAATACCTGCAGAAGAAACAATGATCGAATTTCTGATAGAGAGCGATTACAGACGTGCTGACAGCTTTAACTAAGGGGATGATTATATTATGAAAGAGAAGAAATGGATAATCCCGCTTACAATATTGCTGATTTGCCTTAACGGCATTAGTATAAGCGCTGCTCCCGTTAAAGGTAAAAATGATAATATTGCCCCTGTTATCGACTTGAATGTGATTCCTGCGAAAAAACCTGTGGATATTGTGTTGCTGACAGATTATACAGGCACAAAAAGGAGCACTCTGAACACTCAGATAAATGCACTGAAGGCACAATTCAATGCTTTAAATGTTGACCCGGTGTTTCACGTTGTGACAGATATAAAAAAAGTCGGTACTCAAATCGATGCACTTCACAAGTTCAGGAGATATGGCAGATATCATGCAAAAGTTAACTACTATAGTGAAAATGATGAGAAAACAAAAAAGAACAAATGGTTTGAAGAAAAGGAGTTATGGGAGGAAACAGAAGGCTTGGCAAGCCAAAGTGAAAGCCTCCCCAAAAGAAACCCTAAAAATGTGACGTTTGTAAGAGGCCCTTTAGAAGAACGGGAGACTGATCGTTCTTACAGTTCCTGGTATGATATTGAAATAAGCTGTACTAATGATGTGAAAACACACGGTTCTGTACGGATGGAAAAGGAATATTACAGTTATACCAGTGACAGATATAGGGATAAGCAGAATATAATTGATGAATATGCAGCGGTTGATTCAGGATGGGTAATAGAAGAAAAAATATCCGATGTAACCTTTGACATATATAGCTTTGACTTCGACAGACTAAACCAAATACCTTTAAGAGAGGGCTCGGACAGGCATATGGTATTTATATCAGATTCGGCAACAAAAGACTATAGCCGGAACTTGGGGGACTACTTTTGCTTTGGGGACATGACCGAGGCTTTTACAGCATATGTACAGCAGAATAACTTTTCTCTCTACGGGGTTCTGCCTGTAGCCGCAAGAGACAGGACCCTGCTCCCCGACAGGGTGATAAAAATACTGCGCCTTGGTACTACTACTTTGTTTTACCTTAGGAGCGGAACGGTTGTACATCCTTTAACAAATTACGGGGTTACTACTTATCCTGAGTTTACAGAAAATATCGGAGATATAAGGGAGATAATAGAAACAAATGCCTCTGTGTATCTGCATATGGAAGATGGGACAGTCAGGTATTATGATGATGAAGAAGGTGAGATGAAAGCACTGGAAGGAATCGCGGATGTTTCCAAAGTATATAATTTCAGGCCGTCTAATGACTTGTATATCTTGAACAACAGCGGCAAGGTCTTTCTGGTAGAAAGTGATAAGACTGTTATTCCTTTTGACAATTCTGTTGTTGTAAGGGACATATTTCATATCGAACTTCGTAATGAGAATATTTATATCACTGCAAGCGGAGTACCATATATGGAGTATATGGTATATAACAACAATAACAATACTCAGACAAGACACCTGCTTACAAGAGCAAAAATAATGGATAAGCAAGATGAGAGTATTATCAGGAATATGCCAAATATCAAGGCGGCAACATATTTTTCTGCCAGTGCACCCAGAAATGGATTTATTTCTGTGTTACTGCTGTATAAAACAGGGCAAATGCAGCAGTTTCTTGATATTAGGTATGAGAGGATAGAAAATGGTCATAAGGAATCTACTATTCCTTACCTGATAGAGAATCCGGAGTATAGTATATTGGAAAATGATATTGAATCTATCATTGGCAACGATGTTTGTGCTTTTATAGTAAAAAGTGACAGTTCGATAAGGATGTTGAATGTAGATTGGACTCCAGATGAATATGAGGATAGGGATGGTGATGACCATGATTATATGCGTCCAAGTCCTAAGAATCATACAATCAGTATACCGCTGGCAGATATACAGAAAATGGTGTACACAGGTACCGGGAGGTATTTCTTTGTAGACAGTAATAACAATACATATATGTACGATGGCAGATACAATGGAGCCGAGGGTTATGGACAAGCACCTGTTATAGGAACGACAATAAAAAATCTGGGGACTAAAATAAAAAAGATCATAGTAGGCTATAAAAGTGCTTTTAACAGTAATGATTGTATTTACTTGTTGTACAACGATGGTGAAGTAAGAGAATATGAGTGTTCAACCATCTCGTATTCCAGCAGGATTTTGAATTTACCAAATGTAAAGGATATTTATCCATATAACAGAAATGTGTACCTTCTGGATGTTGACGGCTATGTTTATGTAAGAAGCAGTAATACTAATAACTACAATATCTTTTCAAATTATTTTAAAAGCCCATTAGAGTTTGATACAGCAAAGAAGTATGTGTCCTTACTGGATATATTCAACGAAGTATCGGACAGCAAATTTTATCCTGCCGGTGCTTATCCGACTGCTTTTAGTGATATATACAAATATCATGAAAGCTTTTCCGGCAGCGGCAGTGCCTATGTGCTCATGGGTGAAGAGGTCAAGTATGAAACTGAATACAGCGACTATGAAAACGACCCGGAGCACAGCAGACAGTGGCGGATAGCCCATGACCCCGGCTATTTTGATAACAGTATGGGAGTTTCGGCATATCACAAACCAGCAGGCTTTACTGCCAATCCTCCTGCTGTCCTTGATAAGGTAGGGAAGTATGTGATAAATCTAAAAGCCCGTGATAATCCGAAGTCTGACAACAGGTTCGACAACTACAGGCTGTGGAGTCTGGGGGATCAGAACCTTACAGTATATGTACATAGAAAGCCTATAGCCTTGGCAAGTGTGAGAATAACCGATAATGGGGACGGTACATATACTGCAAGGGCAGAAGATGCAGGAAGCTATGACCTTGATCACAATGTGACGAGAGCAGATAAGGGAATAGTAGATAGAGAGTGGCGATGGAGGAGATCCATCTCAACTGAATGGGTGACAGGACGTATGAACAAGACGGATTGTACTGCCGATGAAGGCTATATAATACAGCTCAGGGTCAAAGATGTTGAAGGAGTTTGGAGCGACTATGATACCATAACTATTGATGAATCAAAACCGCCGGTTGCATTGTTCAGTATAGATAAGGCATTAATATCAACATCAGAAAGCCTTAAAGTAAAGGATATGTCATTCCCTCAAAGCTTTAGTACCATAACAGACTGGCATTGGGTAGTAAAAAAGCTAAATTCCGATGGAAGCGTACCAAGCGGTAATATACAGAATGCTAAATTCACAAACAGCAATACAGGTACAGGTACACTTGCAGGATATGACCGGAATGTCAAGTACAGCTACAGCAGCACGGGCACATATAGAATATACCTAAGAGTAAAGGACAGCAATGGACTATGGAGCGACAAGGCTGGAGACTCGCTCACACCTGTTGATCTCAGCAGGTACTACAGCATGGATATTCAGGTGGATACACAGCCTGCAGCAAGCTTTGACATAGAAAAGAACCCCATCTATGTGGAAGAGAGCCTTCAGCTGAGGGATACATCAACTGCATCAGGAATATCCCCAATTATTCAATGGCACTGGATAGTCAAGAAGCTTGGCGAGGATGGAAGCGTGCCCAGCGGCAGCATTCAGAATGATATGTTCAGCGACAGCAATACAGGCGCCGGCACCATGGCGGGATATGATGTAAATGTAAAGACTGACTATGAAGATAGAGGACCCGGTACATATAGGATATATCTGAGGGTTATGAACGGAAACGGTATGTGGTCCGACGGAGGCACAGACGATACCTGGGATCCTGACAAATGCTTCTTCAGAGACCTTGTTGTATGTGAAAGCCACAAACTGAGCAATTTTATGGTAACGCGGATAAAAGAACTGAAATTGAAAGACTACTACTATGATTCAGCTACGGGTACATATTACAGCAGACCCATCAATGTGGACGGAATGGCAATAGACTATCGGAACTTTCCCGGTATCATTGACGGACTGACAAAGGGATATTTATTTGAGTTTTCCATCGATTCTACAAATTTCAATGAAGAAGCCGATACAATACTAATTACGCCGCACTTCTATACCTGCACAGATGCATACAGGGACACGGAGGAACGGTATCTGTACTGGGAGAACAGTTATCACGAGATACTGACGGCCGGGGAAGGAGGGCATTCCCCTTGGGCTCTAATTGAACTGACAAAGGACGACAGGACAATAACAGGAGAAAACTCGGCAACCTGGAAGGGGGCATACCTTATCCCGGGAACCGCCTGGGCAGTACCCATGGGGACGCCTCCGGACAAAGCAAAAGAAAAAAGGATAAACAGGGATATAATAGTGAACTTTGAAATAAAAGGCTACAAGGACGGAGAGTTGAAATACGACTACAACCTCCAGCAATGGCCGGAGGAAAGGACTAATGAGAAGTATCCCTATGAGATAGGGGATGTGATAAGATACAGCCACACAAAAAGCAACCTGGATGATTTGGATGTGATAATCAACCGCCCATAATAGAAAATTGCGCAATAAAACGGACGCGCAATGCGCGCCCCTACAATACAATAATGGCAATCCGTAGGGGCGGCCACCGGCCGTCCGCTTATCACAAATCCTTCTACAAATATAAAAAACCCCTTTACTTATCATTCTCAATATCCTCTTCATCATCAGGTGCAATTGACCTCGGAAGAACACTTATATATGTCTTGTACGGTTCACTGGCTCCACCTTGGGAGTCAGTAACCACAAGATGGACTCCATATTCCCCTGTCACTGCAAATACATAGGAGATATTCTGATCCTTGGAGCTGAACAAGGGGATGTCCTCCCTGGAAATCACCCACAGATAAGAGGTTATGCTGTCATCAGCATCGTTATCGTAGGAATCACTTGTGAAGATCACAGTGTCTCCTTCGAAGACCTGCCCTTTATCTGCTGTGAAATGCGCAGTAGGTATGGTATTCTGGACTGCTGTCCTATTCAGAGAAGGTAGCTCCAGATCCTTGACCACAGTCCACACTCCTCCTGCAAGCAGCAGTATAATTATCAGAGCTGCAAGTCTGCGAAGGGGAGTGAGTCTGCGTTTTACCTTCGCTTTCTGGAAATTCTTCCTTATCTGGGTGTCTACGGATCCTCCTCCCATGAAAACAGAGTAAAGAAGCAGGGATTTAAAATCAGAGTAAAGCTTTTCTATAGTTTCATACTTCCCTTCCAGACAATTCTGGGCAATTGGGAGCAGGGCAGGAGGCATATTATTCTTTATACTGTTATAATCAGGAGAAGCAGTATTTGAAAAAATAGCACAGATGATTTCTCCCACTCTCTTGGATATATCGCTTCCGGTAACAGACATGATGTCTGTTGTGAGTCTGAAACTGCAATTAAAGCATACCTTGCGATTGCCGGTCACAGCCAGATTGTCTGTATCGCAAAGAGAGTAAACGATGAAGGGACTAAGTATTTCTATTTCAATCAGCTGGGTAAGCAGGCTTTCGGTAAGGTACATCTTTTCCGTAAGCCTGAGATTGTTGTTGGACAGATAGGTCTCCATGGTGGGGCCTGAACAGATATTGCAGACAACATAGAAACAGAAATCCTCGTAGAATGTTTCAACGATATTTCTGATATAACGACACTTCTCCTTAGAAAAGTTGTCCTTCATGCTGTATATGGTGTCAGTATCCTTGAACTCATTGACGATATAATGTTTTGAATCCTCGGTGCCTGCTTTTTTTGCTGAATATACATCCTGTATCTCGTTAGAAAACAAGGTATCGATTATTTCATACCTCCCTGCAATAACACGATTGTCCATACAACCACCTCACCCTACAATATTCTACATAAAACAATATTTTCCTTTATATAATTACAAAATTTTGAAAAAT
>JAWLHF010000131.1:0-7464 GCA_041690515.1 Clostridiaceae bacterium
ATGCGGTTGGCGGATTTTTCAACGTGTCTTTAGACACAGCCAGTAATATGCCCTTATAGGGCTGAGCAAACTACCCGTTTAACGGGTAGTCATGATTATCATTTCCACAGAAGAGGCCCATAGTTTTCAACTAAAAATGGAAAAACTTCGTGTAATGCCTCAGATGACTTTGGTCCATATCTGTTCTTCTTTGAATATCAGCAGAATATATTTCTCTAGTGATTAAAATTGCAGAAAGTATATATACCAATATAAGTTAAGTCAGGGAAATGTTTACGAAGTTATAATGAAATGTGATATAATGTTAGGAAATAATATGAAGCGATTGCAGATAGATTTTATGGGGAGGGGTGTCTGAATGAGAGATATAATCATGGCCTTGGTGGATGTAGCGGCAGGAAGGGCAAAAGCGCAGACGGTGTTTAAGAATATTAATCTTGTGAATGTTTTTACAGGAGAGATCTATAAGACTGATGTTGCTGTCCATGACGGATATATAGCAGGCATAGGCGAATACACAGGCGCTGTTGAGCTTGATATGGAAGGGAAATATCTGGCTCCGGGCTTTATGGACGGACACGTGCACATTGAGTCATCCATGGTTACTCCGGGAGAATTTGCAAAAGCCATAGCAGCAAGAGGGACTACTGCTATAGTAGCCGACCCTCACGAAATTGCAAATGTGAAGGGTATAGCCGGTATAAAGTATATGCTTGAAGGTACAGAGAATCTTCCTATAGATGTTTATATAATGCTTCCTTCCTGTGTACCTGCGACTCCATTTGAGAATTCAGGAAGCGTACTGAAGGCAGAAGACCTGATGGAGATTATCAATCATCCAAGGGTGTTAGGCCTTGGAGAGCTTATGGATTTTAACAATGTTATCCACTGCGAAAAATCCATCATGAACAAGATAGTACTGGCAAAGAATGCAAACAAGTTCATAGATGGTCATGGACCTATGCTTAGCGGCAAGGATTTGAATGGGTACATTGCTGCAGGAGTACGGACTGAACATGAATGTACTACAGCAGAGGAAGCCAGGGAACGTTTAAGGCTTGGAATGCATGTGATGCTGAGAGAAGGCTCTGCTGCAAGGAATGTTGTGGATCTGCTTCCTGCTCTTAATGAAAGCAGCACGGCAAGATGCATGTTCTGCACAGATGACAGGCATCCTGAGGATATACTTACGGAAGGTCATATTGACAACAATATAAGACTGGCCATAAGTCAGGGTGTGGATCCGGTAAGAGCCATACAGATGGCAACACTGAATGTGGCAAGGTGTTATAATCTGGAGCGGGTAGGGGCAGTTGCACCGGGTTATAAGGCGGATATGGTAATATTGAATGATCTTAAGGATATGGAGATTTATCAGGTATATAAGGAAGGCAAGTTGATTGCCCAGGAGGGTAAGGCATTATTTGAAATAAAGAGCATAAATGATTCCAAAATGAGGAATTCGGTTAATATCAAGCCCCTGGAAGAAGACTGCTTCAGTATTTCGACGGAAGAGCAGGGGCTAAGGGTGATAGGGCTACAGGCTCATTCCCTGGTGACAAAGGATTTGTGGCGTAATGTCAATGTAATAGATGGTAAATATATCACAGATGAAGGGAAAGAGCTTCTAAAAATAGCTGTTATTGAAAGACATAATGCTACCGGAAATATAGGACTGGGGCTGGTGGAAGGCCTTGGTCTCAAGAACGGTGCAATAGCATCAACTGTGGCACATGATTCCCACAACATTGTAGTAATTGGTGACAATGACCTGGATATGCGGGCGGCAGCTGAGCATTTACAGGAAATCGGAGGAGGAATAGCAATAGCTTCAAAAGGGAATATCCTGCGTTCTCTCCCGCTGCCAATAGGCGGGCTTATGAGCGATATACCCCTGGAGCACCTTCAGGAACGTTTGGAGGATATGCTGGCTGTAGCTTATAAAATGGGTGTTTCGAAAGATTATGATCCTTTTATGACCCTTGCATTTTTGGCTCTTCCCGTAATACCGGAGCTTAAGGTTACAGATCTTGGGCTATTTGATGTGGTGAATTTCAGATTCACTAATATAGATGAGGTATAGATGAGGTGTTGAAGGTCGGGACTCAGAATAGTTCCGGCCTTTTTAATTACCAGATATGCATATCGAAAATTGTCATATGAACAGTAAAGAATTTTATATGATGGTACATTTAAAGAATATAGCATATATAATATAATTGTATATATCAGGTAAAAACTGGTGTACTGATTGCAGCACAGGCTTTACCTGAGGCAATAAGCATGTATGGTGCAAAGATGCTTAAGGCAGCAGGTAAACGGGAAAGTGAGAATGTGAAGGAAGAATATTAAGTAAATATTAAATAGCAGCAAGGAGGGGGCACAATGCCTGAAGATTTTTTGAATTTTGGAGAAATGGAAACAAAATGTATAACCAAGTACTTATTCTGGGCAGGAGCGGCGCTATCATTAATTATATCATTACTGTTCGGAAAATACTTATATATGACAAATACCTTTGAAAGAGAAATTTCATTTATAGAAAACGGAGAGACATGGTACTCTTTTGAGCCGGTAAATCACTTACCTTTAGGCATAATTGGAGGTGTGGCTTCCTTTATTATTTCGATGGTGGTTTTGAAGGCAGCTTGTGAAGTATTGTACTTAATAATCAGCTGTATGAAAGTATATTTGGAGAAAAATGAAGGAAGTGCTGATTAGGCAGGAGCTCCCAAGTCATATATGTATTATGAATTCAAGTGAGGTTATATATCGAAGCTGCTGTCGGTGCAGCCAGAGCTTTTGCAAGTAAAATATATAATTCAATTGTGCTATGATTCTTTCGAAATTAAGTGATATCTCTAATAGAAAGGAGAAGCATATGGACATTTTCGATTATAAGGGGAATGGGATCGGATATGAATTTGAAGCAGATAACAGCTCAGGGTTAGTGGTTTTCTATCCGGGTTTGAGTTATACCCTTAAGGCTCCCCTGTTTTTCTATCTTCAAAGACTGTTTCGCTATAAAGGCTTTGATACCATCGGCATTGACTTCAGGTATAAGGAAAATGATGTTTTCATGAACACAGCCGATGAGGAGCAGGATATATGGTTTGAGTATGATAGTAAAGCAATAGGCAAGGAGATAATGGAACTATCAAAATCTTATGATAGGGTAGTCTATGTCGGAAAATCCCTTGGGACCACAATGCTGATGAATCAATTAAAGAACGGCCTCATTGACGAAAGGGCTGATTTGGTATACTTAACTCCGGGAACAGCAGCGAAAGAAATATGTTCAACAATAAAAAGGACTAAGAATAGGACTTTGGTTGCTTATGGAAATGCCGATAAATGCTATAGCAAGGAGAATATTGATCTTATCAGAGAAAGGAAAGATATCTTGATAATTGAGATCGAAAACGCAGGTCATAATTTTGAAGTCACAGGAGACATAAGGCAATCCATATCGAATCTTACAGAAGTAATTGAAGCAGTTGACAAATTTATCGGCTGATAACTGCAGATCAGATTTGGTTTGAATAATACTATGTTCTGAGGAGGTTGTGTTATGCCTACGGGGTTGATTGTTTTAGTGTGTGGGGTTGTTTTACTTGCCATATCGTGGGTACTGACGGGAAACAGCTGTTGTATGTAAATACGTCATACAGTATGAGGGTGGAGATCCTCTTTATTAAAACAAGAGCAGATAAGAATTATGTGCTGTCATTTGATAATCCCGACTATAAGCAGTGGATTATAGATGATATGCTGAAGTTGAATAAGGATATTGAAATAGTAAAGGAATTTTAGGGGGGATAACTATGAGGCTAACTGAGATAAATGAATATATCGAGAGTCTGTTTGACAGCAGAGATAATGAGCATTACCACGAGGAAAGCGGTATCACAGTCAGGGGCAGTGAGGAAGTCAAGAGAATAGGATATTGTACGAACTTGACTCTTGATACGATAGAAGAGGCAATTACAAATAAGGTTGATATGATAATCACTCACCATGATGCCTGGGATTCAATATTCGGACTGAAAGATGCATGCAAGGTAAAGCTTTTGGAGAATAACATATCCCATTACTTCAATCATCTGCCCTTGGATGATTGTGATTTTGGAACAAACAACTCCATGATAGAAAAGTTGGGGCTGAAGATAATAGAAAAATCCCATGTGGAAGACGGATTCTACTGCGGGCGCATTGCGGAATTTAGTGAAAGGGTTAACTTCGAAGGGCTGGTCCAAAGGCTGGAAACATTGCTGGAAGAGCCTGTAAAGGCATGGAAGTTCAGGGATGGGGATATTAAAAGAGTCGGACTGGTATGCGGAGGCGGAGGATTGACTCCGGATGTCAGGGAAGCATTTGAGAAGAGCTGCGATGTCTATATAACCGGGGAGAAGATCCTGTATACCATAGAATATGCAAAATTTGTCGGAATGAACCTGATCATCGGAAGTCACACCTTTACTGAGATATTTGGAATTGAGAGCCTTGCAAAAAAGATAAAGGAAAGATACTGTGAAATTGAGATCATTCAATTGAGGGAAGAACATCTTGAAGCACAATAAGCCGATTTGTTGCGGTTAGTATAAAGGGGTGCAATTTTTTTGAAAAGGATTGCTATTGTCGGCTCAGGTGGGTCGGGAAAATCAACTCTTGCACGGAAAATTGGAGAGATAACCGGTATTGAGATATTCCACTTAGATAAATTGTTTTGGAAACCCGGTTGGAAGCATATACCCAAGGGAGAACTGGAAGATAAGATCCGGGAAATTGCAGCCTGGGATTCGTGGATTATTGACGGTAATTACAGCAGTACAATGGATTTGAGGTTCAGGGCTGCAGATACGATAATATTCCTTGACCTGCCATTATGGACATGTCTTTGGGGTATAGCCAGACGAAGGCTCATGTATGAGGGCAGGACAAGGCCTGATATCACTGAGGGTTGTTATGAGAAGTTGGATTGGGAGTTTTTTATCTGGGTGATTACCTTTCCTTTTAGGAGAAAAAAGGATATATATAGGAGACTTAACAGCAATTCAGTAGGGAAAAATGTTTTTGTCCTAAAAAGCAGGAGACAAATTGAGAAATATATTAGAAAAATCAAGTCGGGAGATTATTCAGCCTAGATTATGAAGGGGTGGATTTTATCGATTATTACAGATGGAATGATATTATGGGATTGTTCAGGCTGATAAAAAGAACACCAATTATTGAGTAATGGAGGTTATCACATGGATAAGCAGATGATTGGAATGTGCGGGACGTACTGTGGGGAATGTGAGTGGAGAGAGAAGACAAGCTGCCCTGGCTGCCAGGTATCACAAAGCCGCGTTTTTTGGGGTCAGTGCCGGATTGCAAAGTGTGCTGTTGAAAGCAAGCATACTCATTGTGGAACCTGTCTGAAGCTTCCCTGTGAAAAGCTGGTTGATGCTTTCCGCAATCCAGAGCATGGAGATAACGGTGAAAGACTTGTAAATTTAAGAAGATGGGCAAATGGAGAAGAAACATATTTACCTCTTAGGACTCTTGACCCATTGGACATTGATGAACAGCAATAGCGATTTAATAGGAGGCAGCATGTATGAGTGAAGAGATAAGAAGCGAGCTATTAAAGGATGAAGAAATCTTATGGGAGGGACAGCCGTCTTTACAGGTTAACTTCACCAAGGGAGATTTGTTTTTGGTCCCGTTCAGTATACTATGGGAAGGATTTGTACTATTTTGGGAATATAGTGTATTAAATTCAGGAGCTCCTGTTATATTCCCGTTTTTTGGAGCGTTATTTATAGTCTTTGGACTTTACTTTGTTTTCGGCAGGTTCATATACAAGCGTATAAGGAAGAGTAAGACATATTATGCTGTAACCAACAAAAGAGTAATTGCCCTGGTGGATAATTACAGCAGAGGTGTTGATGCCGAGTACATAGATAGAATCCCATGTATCAACAAGACTGTGAGGCCTGACGGGATAGGCAGTTTGGTTTTCGGTAATGGATCCTTCAAATCAGCGATGTATGCAAACAGCGGCATGGAGTTTTTCTATATAGGGTATAGCAAAAGTGTGCTGGCCTTTTATGACATAGAAGAAGCTGATAATGTATATAGGATAATAAATGAAATCAGAAATAGGTAATCTTACATTATCTTATATGAACAGCATTTTAGAGCCATGAGACATTAATAAACTGAAAGTAGAAAGGATAGATCGGAATGCTGCCTGTAAATGAGCTTCTGAAATATGAAATGGACCCTGTACCAAAGTACCGGCTGCTTAGGGACATCATCAAGCTGGGAGAGGATGATCCCCGGCTGATTTTGGCTAAGGGAGAGGTACTTGGGACAAAATGGGTAAAGGATCTGATTTCACTCCAGCAGCCTAACGGAAGTTGGGGTTACTTTCATTCTATGAGTGTGAACAGCAATTATCCGGTTACCACTGAGCAGGCTCTAAGGCGATTGAGGCTATTGGGACTTGACTATAAGGATCAATGTATTCGGAAGGCCGTCGGCTATATGGAGCGGTTCATGCTGGGGGAAGAGGATTTTCCTGATCGGAAGGAAAAGCTTCATGATTGGCATATATTTACTAATATGATGGCAGCAGCACAGATCAAACTAATATTACCTCAAAACAGTTTGGCTATAGGTATTGCTGATAAATGGAAGCGGATAATCGAACATGCTTTTTCCGGTAGTGAATACAGCCAGAAGCTTTACGAAGAAGCATATGAGGAGACATACTCAAAGAAAACAAGAGGTGGAAGATTGGTGAATTTTACGAACTTCTATCAATTGATTCTGGTTTCTGGATTGCTTTCTCCGGAGACAGACAGAAAAGTACTTGAGTATGTAATCAGCCGCCCTGATGGCATATATTATATTTATGATAAATGTCTGAGGGAACACCCAGGTAATTTTGCCTCTAAACAGGCCAACAGATATCTTGAAGCCGTTGAACTGATGACCGGTTACTTGGCTGCAAAGGAGAAGTTTGCATACGTTGTCCAATGGCTGCTGGATAATATGGAGCAGGATGGTTTCTGGGATATGGGAGCTTCCGCCAGAGACGGGATACAATATCCTATGTCAAATTCCTGGAGAAAGTCCATAAACAGAAAACTGGACTGTACTGTCAGAGTCTGTTCCATACTGTCAAGGCTAGGGTATGAAGGGTGGAATTGATTTATATCGGGCAGCATGGTAAAATCAGGAAAAGTACAATACTTGAGACTGTTGACAGGATTTGTTCTGAATAATGTAGGAGGGACTAAGCTTGATGAATACAGATATTGACTACGGCAGTAACAGAATAATCCTTATTAAAGGAGATATAACAAAGCTGGATGTGGATGCAATAGTAAATGCGGCAAACAACAGCCTGCTTGGAGGCGGCGGTGTGGATGGGGCTATCCATAGAGCCGGAGGAAGGCAGATATTGGAGGAATG
>JAWLHF010000132.1:0-7427 GCA_041690515.1 Clostridiaceae bacterium
ATCATCAATTCTATCAAAGGAGGTTTTCTTTTTCTACTCATAGCTGGAAGCCTTTTTGAACCACGGGTATAGCCCGTGGTATTCGTAATACAAATAAAACTCCTCATCCCTGTTAGGGACGAAGAGATCTTCGCGGTACCACCCTAGTTGCCTATAAAGGCCACTCTTTCGGCTTATGCCATGCAGTATAACGCCTGCAGCGTCTTAGCGATGCTCAGCAGCAGCTTCAACAGTCCTATCCGGGGATTCTCACCAACCATCCCGTCTCTTGTAAATACTGGTGTTACTCACAGTATAGCGGAAATCAGCCTGTCTACTCCTCTGCATCTACGCATTATGGTTTTGTATGATCTGAATACATTTTTACATAATTATATATGAGCTAAACAGCTTTGTCAATAATTCACATTATGCTTATATCTCCTGCTTATCTCTCAAAACATGTCTCAGGGTCATCTTTATAGCAGCAAGTACAGGTACGGCTATAATAAGCCCTATGACTCCGAAAAGCTTGCCTCCTGCGATAAGCGACATTATTACATATATCGGATGTATACCCACACTTCTCCCAATGATCTTAGGAGTCAGAAATCCGCTTTCCAGCTGTTGTATCAATATGAAGGCAATTGCTGCGTACAAAGCCTTAGTAATCGAATCAAGCAGCGCAAAAAGTATGGTAGGCACAATTCCTATGAAAGGACCGAAATATGGTATTATGTTTGCAATACCTGCGAATATCCCCAGTACGAAGGCAAACTTGACATCTATCATGACCAGCGCAATAGTTGTTAGTATACCAACAAAGCTTGCAATTATTATCTGTCCTCTTATATATTTACCAAAAACATTGTCAATATCCCTTAAAAGTACAATTAATCTCATACGCTTTGATTTCGGTATCACAAGTATAAATTGATTCTTGAAATACTCCCCATCTTTAAGCATATAGAAAGTGATTACAGGTACTATAATTATATTAAACAACTGGGAGAAAATCTCAATTATTCCTTCTGCTATGCTGTGAAGCATGTCGATGATCATGCTCTGCAGCATCAGTATGTTCTCATCCAGTACATCCTTGAAGCTTTCCGGAAGACCGCTGTTCATATAACCATCCTGCAGCTTCTTCAGTATGTCCTGCATCTGCTTTGAATACTGTGGAATATTCTGAGCTAACACCCCTATCTCCTTTATCAGCTTAGGCACAAGGATTAGAGATACCAACATTATTATTGAGATAAAAATCATATATACAATCAGCACGCCCAAAATCCGTCTGATACCTTTTCTTTCAAAGGCTTTAACCACAGGGTTCATCAGGTATGAGATGACTGAGGCAATTACGAAGGGCTTTAGCACCTCACCAATGGACATACCATATCTGAAAACGGCAAAAAGCACTACAGCCAGTATAATGATATGAATAATCCGTATGTTGATCTTCTTTGAACCCCAAATACCGTTCATACCACTCATCCCATACATCAATAATAAATAGATTATTATTGGTTTTTGCCAATCTATTAAGCCAATGCCAAGTTCCTGTACTTCCACCAATATCTTAAAACAGTGCATCTCATGAAAACAAATCTTAAGAAACTTTATGCTTTATATCACCGTTAAATTACTGATTGTTGAATTGATAAGCATGTTGAGCACTGACATCCTTCATGACCATGTTTCCATCGTCAAAGGTACGGTCTCCATCAACTGCAATAATCTGCCTTCCCTTCAATAAATCATCTATATAGCCTTCTGATAGCTCATAGGCTTTTATTGCCCCGCTGTTTACATCTATCAAAATATCCCTGATGATACCGAGAGGTTCTCCCCGTCCTCCCAATACCAGCTTTCCCAGTATGTCCTGATAGCTTTGTAGTCTTCTATGCTTCATCCTCAATTCCCTTAAACTCATATGCAAGTTACTGCCTCCTGCCTTCACACCATTCTGTGATATATCTGCCACATTTGTGAAGGGTATAGCCTCAATAGCTCTGCTGAATAATCTTTCTTTGCATACCAGTGCATAAACCCTTCCTGCCCTCATATCAACTATCACATCACGAATTGTACAGATCCGCCGCTTTGATACACAATCTACCACCGGCAGATCAATCATATCATTTATTCTGAACATACCAATAACCTCACCTTCTGCTTAAATTATGTCTAATCATTCTAAAGCCCGGTTCAATCACTCACTCATAACCCGCATCAAATATCCAGCTTAATAGAAATATCCTAATTTAATATATTTTTAGCAAATCAATAATTTAAATTAGCAAAATTTATTGGTACATTAAAGGAAAAAGACCGGAATCCGGTCTTTTTCACTTTTTCTGGTTGTCATACTGGTTAAATAATTCTCTTAGGTTATGTGCCATCATACCCTGCTCTTCAGCCATCTTTTTGAAGGTTCCTGACACGTTTCGGTCATCTATGTTCTTTGAGTACATTTCAAAGTCTCTGACCAGTTCCATAGTATTATTCCAAGCTCTCTGCAGACAATCCCTGGTATTCATCATATTGTTCTGGTCCAGGCTTTTGTTGTCCATACTAACACCTCCACAGCACTATTCTTTAATTATTTTAGCTAAAACAGGCAATATTATTCATAATACCATTTGATTTCACAAGCAAAATCATATCTGCTTGTGAAATATTAATATAAATAAAGTTGTATATAGGAGAAGTTATTATGATGTGGATCATCCAGTTTATCGTTTCAATAGCATTAGTAATACTGCTCATACCATTCAGTCAGCTGCTGTTCTTATTGCCTGCTGGTTTGTTAGGTATGGTTCTGAGCTACATTATCGATAGTACCTTTGTATATCTCGGTGCCTTTAATTATAGGTACCCCAACCCCTTCCTATTAAGGATCCCACTTTTCTATTGGTTAAGCTCTTTTTCCGGAGGTGTCCTGCTATTGCATTACTATCCGCAGCGGCAGTCCTTACAATTCCCGTACATAGTGCTAGCATCAACACTCTTTCTTGCTTCTGAGCTGCTAATGTATAAGCTCGGTTATTTCCATTACGGCAGATGGAGTCCCTTTAAGTCCCTAATTCTCAATATTTTCGGCTTTATAGTAACTGTATATTTGTCAGAGCTGCTTATGGTAAGATTTTAATAATATGCAGCTTTCTTCGGTTGTCGGATTGTGTAGTATTTATTGCAGGTATGGGAACTGGCAGCACGGAATCAAATTGTTACTTATATGCTAGTAATGAATGTCATCGTAAGGTATATACCAGCGATGGGCATTAGGATACTTTTGTATGTGGTTATTTTGGTATTACGCAGTCATAGAAAAATGTGCAACAAACGGACGCGCAATGCGCGCCCCTACAGTATAATAATGGCAATCCGTAGGGACGGCCATTGAACCTCCGCATCTTGCACATTCCTCAGGGCAGGCATGGAAACCTGCCCCTACGTGTTATTCAGCCAAATCACTGGTAGGGGACGGTTTCCATGCCGTCCCGTTAATGACACATCATGGTTGCAGCTGGAGTAAAAAGTCCTTCGAAGCCCTGCATAAACACCCGAAACTCGCAACAGGACCCCTGAGACATGACCCAGTGCCTGCATCTCGCAACCGAAAATGTGACTGCGTCGCATTTTTCTACAAATACACAATAAAGGAAGGCCTCAGCCTTCCTTATCAATCTATAGTTCCTCCCCCTACCAGCACATCCCCCTGGTAGAACACAACAGCCTGACCGGGGGTTATTGCCCTTTGGGGCTCTTCAAACACTACTTTTACCTTATCCTCCTCAAGAGGGATTACTTCTGCCTCTGCTTCCTTGGCGCTGTATCTTATCTTTGCCTTCACCTCAATAGGTGCTTCAAGCTTTTCGATGGTAATGAAGTTCATCTGTGATGCTGTCAGCTCTCTGCTGAATACTTCGGTTTCATCACCAAGCACCACAAGATTCTTATCAGGGATTATCTCCACAACATACATCGGTTTTCCCAGAGCTATACCAAGTCCTTTGCGCTGTCCTATCGTGTAATGAGCTATTCCTTTATGAGTACCAAGCCTATTTCCTTTTGTATCAACAAAAAATCCCGGTCTTATCTCATCGCCTTTTCTTTCACTTATGAATCTGCCGTAATTGTTGTCTTCTACAAAGCAGATCTCCTGACTCTCCGGTTTGTTGGCAGTTCTCAGGTCCAGCTCTTTTGCGATTTCTCTTACCTGCTCCTTATTATAGTCTCCCAGGGGCATAAGAATATGTCTCAGTTGATCTTGAGTCAGGTTGTACAGCACATAGGTCTGATCCTTTAAAGGGGCAGCTGATTTTCTGATTATATATCTTTCATATCCCTCGTCATACATTATTCTTGCATAATGTCCCGTAGCGACATAGTCCGCCTCCAATGCCTTTGACCTTTCAAGAAGGGCATCGAACTTTATAAATTTATTGCAGGCTATACAAGGATTCGGAGTCCTTCCCTCCAGATACTCATCAACAAAATAGTCTATGACCATCTTCTCAAATACCTGTTTGAAGTTCATAACATAAAAGGGTATGTCAAGCTTATTGCATACCCTTCTGGCATCCTCCACAGCAGACAGAGAGCAGCAGCCGCCTTCCCGTTCGAAGGCTTCCTTGCTCTTGTCCTGCCATATCTGCATTGTGACTCCTATGACATCATAGCCTTGCTGTTTCAAAAGATATGCAGCCACGGAGCTATCAACTCCTCCGCTCATACCTATTACAACACGCTTTTTCATATGTCTTTCACTCCTAATGCAGTAATATAATTATTTGCAATTTCTGTCACACTTACTGCAGCACGCTTCTTCATCAGGCTCATCTACTGAAAAATCAGAAGCTTTGACTTCCATGCCCTGCTTTTTCATGTAATCCTCAATAGCTGCTTTAACAGCTTCCTCTGCTAGTACTGAGCAGTGAATCTTAGCAGGCGGAAGTCCGTCCAATGCTTCAACAACAGCTTTATTGGTAAGCTGAAGAGCTTCTTCTACTGTCTTTCCTTTAATCATCTCAGTAGCGATACTGCTTGTTGCTATTGCAGCACCGCAGCCAAAAGTCTTGAATTTGACATCTTTTATGATATTATCTTCTATCTGCAGATATATCTTCATTATATCCCCGCACTTGGCATTACCTACTTCACCAATACCATTTGCTTCCTGAAGCTCCCCTACATTCCTTGGATTTGAAAAATGATCCATTACCTTATCACTATACATTAGTATTTCCCCCTTTAACCTTCTCATACAACGGTGACATCTGCCTCAATCTTTCAACTATTTCCGGCAGCACTTCCAGGACATAATCCACATCTTCTTCAGTATTCACATCCCCAAGAGACAATCTCAGGGACCCATGAGCTATTTCATGAGGCAGCCCGATTGCAAGAAGTACATGGGAGGGATCAAGTGAACCTGAGGTGCATGCAGAACCGCTTGAGCCTGCGATCCCTTTCATATCAAGGTTCAAAAGCAGTGCCTCACCCTCTATATACTGGAAACAAAAGCTGGCATTGCCAGGAAGTCTTTTGACAGGATGTCCGTTAAGTCTCGTATAAGGTATCTTATCCATAACACCTTTGATCAGCTTATCTCTCAATGCTGTTATTCTTCCGCTGTGCTCTTCAAGGTTGGTAGTGGCAAGCTCTATTGCTTTTCCAATTCCAACGATTCCCGGTACGTTCTCTGTACCTGCCCTTCGGCCTCTTTCCTGAGCACCTCCGTGAATGATATTGAACAACTTTATGCCTCTTCTAATGTAAAGGACACCTATGCCTTTAGGCCCGTAGAATTTATGTGCTGCCATGGAAAGTAAATCAATATTCTGTTCCTTGACATCTATTTTCACACTTCCTACTGCCTGCACTGCATCTGTATGGAAATATACACCCTTTTCCCTTGCCAGCCTGCCTATTTCGTCAATGGGCTGTATGGTGCCTATTTCATTATTTGCATACATTATGGATATGAGGATTGTCTCTTTGGTTATTGCCTTTTCCACGTCTTCGACACTTACCATTCCATACTCGTCAACAGGCAGGTATGTTACTTCAAAGCCTTCCTTCTCCAAGTATTCACATGTATGCAGCAGTCCATGGTGCTCGATTTTTGTGGTGATAATATGCTTACCTTTACTCTTGTTGGCATAAGCAATTCCTTTTACCGCCCAGTTATCGGCTTCAGTACCTCCCGCAGTAAAGTAGATTTCCTCCGGAAGTGCGCCTATGGCTTTAGCGATCTTATCCCTTGCAGCGTCAACATGTTTCCGTACATCTCTTCCGAACTTGTGCACGCTGGAGGGATTTCCAAAATGCTCGGTAAAGAACGGGAGCATTTCCTCCAATACTTCCTTCCTTGTATAAGTTGTAGCCGCATGATCCATATAAGTCAGTCTGCTGCTCATTTTACCTCTCTCCTTCTTTCTTCTGCTTTAGCTTATAGTAGTCATTTACCATATCATTTAAAGTAATAGAATCTATTACATTATTAATACTATCCATTATTTTCTCCCAAATCACCCTGGTTACACAGTAATCAGCTCTGGAGCAATCAGGCTCGTCATCAAGCACACAATCTGACGGTGCTAATGGCCCTTCAAGGATTTTTATCACTTCTCCTACGGTTATGTCTTCAGGTTTCTTGCTTAACTCATATCCTCCCTGTGCTCCTCTTATACTGGTTACCAAACCGGCTTTTCTGAGATGCGCAATAATCTGCTCCAGATAGGTTTCCGAAAGCTGCTGCTTCTGTGACACTTCCTTTAAGGACATGGGACCCTTTCCATAATTCAGTGCAAATTCGTACATCATTTTAAGCCCGTATCTTCCTTTAGTCGATAATATCATGTTACCAGCTCCTTATTAATTCCTACCTATTAGCTCGGAATTCATCTTAAGGTTACCATAGCATAAAAATATTGTCAATAATAAATTCTACTTTTTTAGTCGGAATTAATGTTATTTTATTTAGTTTTGAAAATAATATTCTCTGAACTTGAAATGGCTCAAATCATGAGCTATGTACAATTATAGAATGATGCGCAACAAACGGACGCGCAATGCGCGCCCCTACAATATCCGTAGGGGCGGCCATTGGCCGTCCGTTTATATCGCATTTCTCAGGGCAGGCATGGAAACCTGCCCCTACGTATTATTCAACCAAATCACTGGTAGGGGACGATTTCCATACCGTCCCGTTAATAACACATCATGGTTGCGGCTGGATTTAAAAGTCCGCCAAAGCCCTGCATAAACACTCGAAACTCGCAACAGGACCCTTGAGACATGACCCAGTGCCTGCATCTCGCAACCGAAAATGTGACTGCGTCGCATTTTACTACAAATATGAAAAAGGAGCACCGCTAACCACTTATTCAGTAGTTTTGCGACACTCCCCTTTATATAAATTGCATTCCAATATATCA
>JAWLHF010000133.1:0-7417 GCA_041690515.1 Clostridiaceae bacterium
ACTGTTTGAGCGGAGCGAGTTTTGATGCTGCCCGTAATGAGTTTAGAAGCTCTGGTTTCGGAGCATCGGCTGCGGAATAATATTCATTTGCAATCCAGTTCTGCTACAAACTTTAATAGTGTCGCATTTTTCTACCTATCAGCATCCATAGTGCTTACGAACAATTTTCACAGCCTCCCTTGCATCCCGACCATAGTAATCCGCTCCTATCATATCCGCATAGCTCTGATTAAGCACCGCTCCTCCTACTATCACCTTGCATTCGGGGCAATGTGCCCTGAGGGCTTTTATTGTATCCTCCATCGTCTTAACTGTAGTTGTCATAAGCGCACTCAATCCCACTAGAGCTACCTTTTCCCGTTTGACAGCATCAATGACTGCTTCTATTCCGACATCCCTGCCAAGGTCATGAACCACGAAGCCATAGTTTTCGAGAAGCACCTTCACTATGTTCTTGCCTATATCATGTATATCTCCTTTTACAGTGGCAAGCACTATCTCTCCTTTGTATGCCGCTTCTGCTCCGGTATTTTGTATCATATGCTCCTTTATCGCATCAAAAGCTCTTTTCACTGTTTCAGCAGCCTGTATCAGCTGCGGAAGGAAAAGCTCCCCTGACTCATACCTTTGTCCTACGGCATCCAGGGCAGGTATCAGATAGTCATCCACTATCCTCATACCGTCCATCTCCTTCAGTAGATGCTTTACCATTGGTGCAGCCTCTTCCTTCATACCGTCAATTATGATTTTCTTTAAGTCTCTGCTGCCTTTTTCCTCTTTTGCTGCCGGCTTGTCATCAGCAGAACAGCTTCTTATATACTCTCCCGCTTCCTTGTCTATGTTCCGCAATACGCTATATGCCGCTGTCGTCTTCATCATTGCTTCTGACATGGGGTTCAGTATCGGTGCATCAAGCCCTGCAGTCAGTGCCATGGTCAAAAATGTCCTGTTCAGAAGTTCCCTGTCAGGAAGCCCGAAAGATACATTGCTCACTCCAAGTGTCGTGACAACCCCAAGCTTCTCCTTGACCAGAGCCACAGCTTTTATCGTCTCCCATACCTCCTGCTGCTGTGCCGATGCCGTAAGTACAAGACAGTCAACTATTATTGCCTCTTTGCTTATCCCATAGTCCTGGGCTCTTTTGATTATCCTTTCGGCAATTTCCAGCCGCTCCTCTGCCTTTTTCGGTATTCCCTTTTCATCCAAGGTCAGGGCAACCATGAGACACCCATATTTCTTTGCAATTGGGAATATGGCATCCATTACCTTATCCTCACCGTTCACCGAGTTTATTATGGGCCTTCCGCTGCATACCCTTGCCGCGGCTTCTATTACTTCGGGCCTTACACTGTCAATCTGCAGAGGAAGATTGACTATGCCCTGTATCTCTTTTACGGCTTTTACCATCATTGATCTTTCATCTATTTCCGGCAAGCCCACATTCACATCCAGTATATGAGCTCCGGCATCCCTCTGCCCGACAGCTTCTCTGAGCAGATAGTCCATATCACCCTTTCTCAATGCCTCCTTAAGCATCTTCTTTCCGGTAGGATTTATCCTTTCCCCTATTATACTTATACCTTTCCCCAGTATTACTGTAGTTGTTGATGAGCTTACTGCCGAAAGTCTGCTTACAGCAGGAGGGGCAGGAATTATTCCGGCTATGGCTTCCTTTACTTCTCCTATATGTTCAGGAGTTGTACCACAGCAGCCTCCAAGTATTACAGCGCCCATCCGTGCCATATCCGACATATATCGGCCGAACTGCTTGGGTCCAATATCATAAAGGGTTTTATCCCCTTTAATAATTGGCAAGCCAGCATTGGGCTGGATTATCACCGGTATAGGCGAATACTTCAATACTTCCTCCAGAAGTGGCAGCATATCCTTTGGCCCAAGGGAACAGTTCAATCCCAGTGCATCCACTCCCAGTCCTGATATAATATTTACCATGGTCATGGGGTCTGTACCTGTCAGTGTCCTTCCGTCAGCCTGGAAGGTCATTGTACATATTACCGGCAGTGTGCTGTTTTCTTTTGCCGCCAGTATGGCTGCCTTTGCTTCATATATATCGGACATGGTCTCAATAAGTATCATGTCGGCCCCTGCAGCGCTTCCTGCAATCACTTGCTCCCTGAAGGCATCATAAGCATCCTGGAAGGATAATGTGCCATAAGGTTCCATAAGCTGTCCAACAGGACCTATATCAAGAGCTACCAGTTTACCTCCGGCCGCTTCCTTTGCTACCCTCACTCCACTGTCAACTACTTCCCCTACACTTAAGCCTGAGTCCATAAGCTTATACCTGTTGGCTCCGAAGGTGTTTGTGGTTATCACATCGGCTCCTGCCTCCACATAAGCCTTATGTATACTCCTTATAAGCTCCGGCTTCTCAATATTATAGCTTTCGGGTATTTCCCCCGCTTTAAGCCCTCCGGCCTGAAGCATTGTTCCCATACCCCCATCGAATATCAGAAATTTTCCTGCATCAAACCATCTGTTCATTATCTTCTCCATCCTCTCTGTACCTGCAATATATATCTTTACAGTTTCCGCAATCATGGTTTTTTACACCGCATTTTTCCTTCTGCATGCCAATAACCGCTGTTACTGATTTTCTAGGCAGCAAAATGCTATTTTCATTGGCGCTTAAACCTATCTTCTCATATGTCTTAAGTACCCTCACTATCTCCCTCTGGACTTCGACTGAAAAGTCCCCGTAACCCGGACTGTATCTCGAAGTCAGCTCCAGTTGAAGATCTACTGCCTCTGCCCTTATCCGTTCCTGAACATCGTCACACAAAGCTTCTACCGCTGCTGTAGCGCAAGCATCAAGCACGATGCTTCTTGTAAGGTCTGTCCTGGAGTAAAGGGTTATACGCTTATCAACCTCCAGACCAAGGGTTACCGCCATCACAGCACACTTTTCAGACTTTGCCAGATGTGCTTCAATAGCTTTTCCCTCTAATGTAAGGATACTGCCTTTCAGACATATTGTCTCTCCTCTTCTGTCAATGTCAAAAACCTCATAGGTAAAGCCCTGTCTTGAAATATTCATGACTTCATCTATGCAGGCATCCAGCAGCTTCTCCAGACCGCCATCCATATCCTGCCCCTTATAACCCATATATCTTAATGCTTCTTTTCTGTCTATTTTCATATTCAGCCCTCCAATTTAGTTAATAATATACCTATAAAGGCAGAAAATGCAATAATAAATGTCATTCCGCGAATAATGTGTTGTGTTATGAACATAATAATCTAAATCCTTTTGTGAGCTATAATTTTTTCTGTGTATTGACAAATCGATTAAAATACAATAAAATCTCCATTAAGCTGAAAAAAGAATATTCAATACTTATCCAGAGAGGTGGAGGGACTGGCCCAATGAAGCCCGACAACCGGCATTCTCATTCGAATGCATCGGTGTCAATTCCTGCAGGATCATATCCTGAGAGATAAGGATAGCACAAAGTACATTGTACTTTATTTGCCGTAATCAGGCTGCTTTCTTATCGGGAAGCAGCCTTTTCATTTGCTTATCTCTAAGCTTCCCAGCAATAAAACATGGAGGAGGATTATCATGAAGATAAAGGAACTATTTAAAAATAAGCCTGTAATATCCCTGGAGATATTTCCGCCAAAGCCGGAAACACCTATAGATACCATACTGAATACCATAGATGAGCTGTCCGGACTTGAACCCGGTTTTATCAGCGTAACCTACGGAGCCGGCGGCAGCAGCAGAGCCCATACAGTGAAAATCGCCGACCTTATCAAGAACAAGTATGGCATTGAAGCTCTCGCGCATCTTACATGTATAAGTTCAACAAAGGAAGAAATCGATAACACCCTTGAACAATTGAAGAAAAGCAATATTGAGAACATACTGGCCCTCAGGGGAGATGTGCCTGAGGGCGAGGACTCGGCTATGCCGGATAACTGCCGGTACAGGTATGCAAGTGACCTTATCTCACAGATCAAGGCTAAGGATGGTTTTTGCATAGGAGCTGCCTGCTACCCTGAAGGCCATATAGAATGCCGCGACAGTGTTTCTGACCTGAAGCACCTTAGGAAAAAGGTTGAGTGCGGAGCTGACTTCCTAATAACACAGCTTTTCTTTGACAACAATCTTTTCTTCTCATTTCTCGAAAAGCTTGACATAATGGGAGTATCAATTCCGGTTTCTGCAGGAATTATGCCCGTCATCAACAAAAAACAGATTGAGCGTATAACAAGTCTGTGCGGTGCGTCTCTGACACCAAAATTCAGGCGCATCCTGGACAAGTACGGTGATAATCCGGCTGCACTGAAGGAAGCCGGCATAGCCTACGCAGCTGAGCAGATAATTGACCTTCTCTCCTTCGGTGTCGACGGGATACACTTATATACAATGAACCGTCCAGAGATTGCAAAGAAAATCATATCTCATATATCAGATATCAGAAGCTTTTTCAATAACAATGAGAGCTCTATCTCCGTTTAATCAAGCATATAACCAAAGGCCGGTGATTATTATATTTTTCATTCTCTCATCCCACCTTAACTGTTCAGTATTAAATGATCTTACCCAAATCGTAAGGAGTCTCCTGGTAGACATAATAGTTCAACCAATTTGAAAAAAGCAGATTGGCATGGCTGCGCCATGTCACTATCGGTTCCCTTAAAGGGTCATCTCCTGGATAGTAGCAATAGGGTATGGATATTGGCAGTCCTGCTCTTACGTCCCTTTCATACTCATTTTTCAAAGTCAGGGGATCATATTCAGAGTGTCCTGTCACAAAGATCTGCCTTTCATCCTTTGATGCTGCAATATATAGACCCGCTTTTTCAGATTCAGACAGAACCTCCAGCCCTGCTGCCTCTATATCTTCCTTGTGGACCTCAGTATAACGGGAATGGGGTGCATAGAACAAATCGTCAAAACCCCTGAAAAGCTTCATGTTTTTGTGGTTTACTCTATGGCTGAATACACCGAAAAGCTTTTTATCCAAAGCGTGTTTAAGAATGCCGTAGTGGTGGTAAAGTCCCGCTTGCGCACCCCAGCAGATATGCAGAGTCGAATAGACATTATGCAGGCTCCAATCCATTATTCTAGTAAGCTCTTCCCAGTAGTCGACCTCTTCAAAGGGCATATGTTCAACAGGTGCCCCTGTTATAATCAAACCGTCAAATTTCTCATCCCGGATATCTTCAAAGGTGTTGTAAAACCTGAGAAGGTGTTCCTCCGGTGTGTTCTTTGGTTGATGTGACCTGGGATGCAGCAGGGTAATATCCACCTGGATAGGTGTGTTCCCCAACAATCTCAAAAGCTGGGTCTCAGTTGCTATTTTTGTAGGCATCAGGTTCAATATGGCTATTCTTAGAGGCCTTATATCCTGGTGCCTCGCCCGGGTTTCCCTCATTATGAATATATTCTCTCTGCTCAGTGTTTCCACGGCAGGCAAATCATCTGCAATATTAATCGGCATCAATTGTCCCCCCCTATTCTGCTACCCTTTTTAAAGCTTGATCCAAATCCCATATCAGGTCCGCTGGATCCTCAATACCTATGGATAGACGTATCATATCCGGTAACACCCCGGCAAGCCGCTGATCAGCCTCTGACAGCTGAGCATGGGTTGTGCTGGCAGGATGAATGACCAAAGACTTGGCATCGGCTACATTAGCCAGAAGCGAGAATATCTCAAGGCTGTCGATAAATTTCTTCCCGGCTTCCATCCCGCCTTTTATACCGAATGTAAAAATAGAACCCGCTCCCATAGGAAGGTACTTTTGCGCCAAAGCATGATATTTGCTGCCTTTCAGGCTGGGATAGTTGACCCAGGTTACCAGGGGATGGTTCGAAAGAAATTCTGCAATTTGCTTTGTATTTGACACATGTTTTTCTACTCTTAAGGATAAGGTCTCCAGCCCCTGTAGAAGTAAAAAGGAGTTGAAAGGACTGATGCAGGCACCTGTATCCCTGAGCAGCTGTACCCTTGCCTTTGTGATGAAAGCTGCTGCTCCAAAGGCTTCAGTATATACAACATTATGATAACCGGGATCCGGCTCATTCAATCCGGGAAATCTGCCGCTGCCTGCCCAGTCAAATCTGCCTGAGTCCACAATTATACCACCGATGGAGGTCCCATGGCCCCCAATGAATTTAGTTGCTGAGTGTACTACAATGTCAGCGCCAAATTCTATAGGCCTTATGAGATAAGGTGTCCCGAAGGTATTATCAACAATAAGGGGTAAGCCGTTTTCATGGGCGATCTTTGCAATTTCCTCAATATCCGTCAGGTTGATGCCCGGGTTTCCGATTGTCTCTATATAAAGTGCCTTTGTATGGCTGTTTATCGCTTTTCTGAAGTTCTCAGGTTCGTCAGGATCAACAAATACGGTGTTGATGCCGTATTTGGGCAGTGTTGAGCCAAACAGGTTATAAGTTCCTCCATACAAGGTACTTGCCGCTATGATTTCATCTCCTGCTCCGGCAATATTCATTATGGAATAGGTAACAGCAGCAGAACCGGAGGCAACAGCCAAAGCACCTATGCCCCCCTCCAGTGCGGCTACTCTCTGCTCAAGCACATCGGTAGTCGGATTCATTATTCGTGTGTATATGTTTCCTGCCTCTTTAAGGGCAAAGAGATCCGCTGCATGTTCAACACTCTCAAAAACATAAGATGTTGTCTGATAAATGGGAACTGCTCTGGAGCCCGTAGCCGGGTCAGCCTTTTGTCCTGCATGGACCTGTAATGTGTCGAAACTCAATTTTCTTTCATTCATTCTTATACCTCCTATATCTGTAAAGCTGGAATTTTTGCATAACAAAAGCCTCTCTCAAAATGAAAGAGGCTGCAAATAACCTATATAACAAATATAGAAGTTAAGTCCTCTCTCATCTATCAGTACTATGTACTGCAGGAATTGACACCGTTGCATTCGAATGAGAATGCTGGTTGTCGGGCTTCATTGGGCCAGTCCCTCCGCCACTCTGGATAAGAGTATCTCTTATATGCAATTTTAAAGATATTATCATGGGACAATATGATGTGTCAAGTAGAAAACAAAAAAACTGCCCATCAGACAGTTTGATTTCTTTATGGCGGAGAGGGAGGGATTCGAAGCCGGACGGCCGGCAGCCACACTTTATTCGTGCATTGCGATAACTATTTTATGCACCCACTTCAGTAATTCTTATCTACTCAGGCCTTATGAGGGTTCTCATCTCCTCCCTCTGTTCAAATAAAAAAACTGCCCATCAGACAGTTTGATTTCTTTATGGCGGAGAGGGAGGGATTCGAACCCTCGGTACCTTTTGGGTACGCATGATTTCGAGTCATGGACCTTCGACCACTCGGACACCTCTCCTTGTTTATCTTTTTCTTTTGAAAAAATCTCTTAGGATTTTACTGCACTCTTCTTCCAA
>JAWLHF010000134.1:0-7345 GCA_041690515.1 Clostridiaceae bacterium
CCCAATAGTCTTCTTGCAGTTTCAATACTCAGCTTTGTATCTGCATCGATTGTTATGACATACTTAACATTCTTAAGTATACTGCTATCTCCTTCTATATGTTCAAAGGATCCCTTGCCGTTTCCAAGGAGCAGCTCATTGAATTCATACAATGCGCCTCGTTTTCGCTCCCAGCCCATCCATCTGTTCTGGGCATGGCTAAATACTCTCTTTCTATGGAAGAAGAAAAATCTGTCCTTTCCTTTACCATATTGCCTGTTCAGCTCTTTTACCTTATGAACGGCGGCTGCTATGATATCCTGATCTCCGGATGCCTTCTCGCTTTCATGGTCTTTGTAGTCTCCCAGCAAAGCAAAGTACAGGTTATCCTCCCTATTTGCCAGATAATACTCCTCAAGCTTAAGCAGCAGCTTTACTGCTGAAGTATCCTTTGTCAGAAGTGCCGGAATCACAACTACTGCAGCCGATTCCTCCGGGATGCCGTCTCGCAGCTCAAGCTTGGGTAGGAAAGCCGGGGGCTTTACATGCACAAGTATCCAGTTGACTATGGATACAGCAATGTCACTGGCAGGTATCAGCAGTACAATTGCTATTAGTATCTGTGTCACCAGTCCTGTTGCAGCTGAATTATATGCATAGTTCAGCAGTACAAGCATTATAAATGCAGCAATAATGAATATGGAAAAAAAGTACAGACTGGTATTTGAAAAACCTGCAGTCCAAGAATGACCTATCTTGTTCAGCAGCTGCTCCTTCTCCTGCCTGAAAAGGTAATAGCCAATGTGTTTGTTCTCTTCCCTTGCACACTCTATAAGCTTATTAGCTACCTGTATCTCCGATACCTTAAGTTTCTTTGCCAGTTTCTCAACCTCATGACGGTAGCTGTCCCTGGATAAAAAGTCCATATTGGGATAAGTACCTTCCGGGTCCTGACGCAATATCTGTTCAACCTTGCTCAGTTCTTCAAATATCATTTTCCAATCCAAGGTTGAGATGAACCTCAGACTTGTAATGGAATTCCCCATGGAAACCTGTCTTGATGCCTGCTCCTTGTGTTCAAGATGAGTGATGCTCTCTGGTGTGGTATGCTGTTCTGATAACCGCTCATCGATGTAATGTATAATAGGAGCTATCTCTATACCGTGCTGCTTCAGTCTGTTAAGCAGATGCTCACCATATGAAGGATTTATGGCTTCAAGATGCCTCATACTCTCCTTCGCAAGTCCAAGCAATTCCTCCGGCTTCTTATCTTTATAGGAAAGCAGCTGCTCTGCAAGCTTTTCTGCTTTATGCCACTGCTGCTGTGACTCTGCAATGCTTTCACATACGTGCCTTATGTGTTCAATAAGGGCCATCCTTATCATCATTGGTATTGCCCACAGCTCTCCGCTTGACAGTAGTGACTGCGTCTGATATGCAGTTACAAAACCAACCATCTGTTTGTCATCGAATCTGCCGTCAGTATGGGATACCAGCTCTAATGCTATAGCATAAACCCTTGGATATCCTTTGAGGGTTCCTGATTTCAGTCTCGGAAGCTGAAAATAATATTTTTTTGTGAGATTCTGCCTTATCTCCTTTACCTGTTCTTCAATTATATAGAAGTTGTCCAGCAGCCATTCTGCTGCCGGGGTGACACTGCTTCTCACATTTGAGTATTCATTCAGATCCTTATAGACATCAGTTATGAACCTGAAGTTCTTGTTCATTCTTGCTTCTAGGCTATGATACATCCTTGAGCTTTTTCCCACCACATGCTTCCCTGCAATTTCCAAAGCATGCCTTTCCAGTTCCTCGGCATTCAATATGGCATCATATACTTCCGGTTCATCTCTGTCCATCAAATATAGCAATCTGCTTGACAGATATATCAAAACAGCAGCAACTACAATTGCCGCCATATATATGTAATAAACTCCCGTGCTCAATATTATCTTCACCTATCTTTCAGTCACTGATATTATGCTTTTGATTTTATCAGTGAATTCGGCAGCCAGCTCCTTTGCATACTCCTCTGACGCCCCTTCTGCATAAATATTGCATACCGGCCTTTCGCTGTCAGGAAGTATGAGCACCCATCCGTTTTCACTGTTTATCCTTACCCCTTCAAAAAGCTCAAGCTCCCTGTCCTTGTTCTCCTCAATGATTTCCCTGATCACTCTTCCTTTATGCTGCCAATCACATTTCACTTCATTTTTCTCTATATGGAAATGAGGAAGCTCATTAACAAGATCATAGAGTATAACATCGTTCTCCGCCATAAAATCCAGTAAGCTTCCTACCCCCCATATTCCGTCAAAGTTCAGGATATACTGAAATAATGATTCTTCCATGTCCGGCTTATGATCAAACATTTCCTTCATGATAGCAGCAGGAGTGCTTTTGGTCCTGATTACCTCAATACTGTAGCACTCTGCCATTTTTTCAATGACTCTTGAAGCGGTATGGGGTACAATCAGCCTTTTGTCCATTCCAGTCTTCAGTATTACCAATGAAGTCAATGCCAGCTGTTTATCCTTATCAAGTATCCTTCCTTTATGATCAATAAGAAGGGCATTTTCCCCATCCTCATTCAGGACTATACCCATACATGCCCCGTGTTTGACAGTAAGCTCCGCTAACCTGCTGCTGTAGGCATTTCTTCTGATGTTTGCACCTTCCAATTGACCCGATTCAGAAAGATGATCCGTTTCAACCGTACACCCGAGATTTCTGAAATATGAGGCGGCCAGATCGGAGACCTGCTTGGATATCGAGCCGACAACCAGCCTGAAGCCTGAAGCTTTTAACTTATCATAGTGTTTGAGCATATTGCTACCGTTTTGTATATAGAAATCAGAGAAGTTGCCAACCCTTACAACGTCCTTTATCCTGTCTGCATTGCATCTCTTAAAATCCTCTCTGATAAAATTGTTCTCTATCTTTCTCTCCACAGACCTGTCGATATTGATGCCATCGCTGTTTGAAAACTCTATATGTACTTTGTTCTCTTCGTTGTAATCCTTCCGTATATGCACTCCACCTTCTGCTTTATAAAATCTCACGGCAAACCGCATAATCGGCATGACTGCATTTTCAATGCATATTACTCCTATACCTGTGGAAAGAACCCCTGATATAAGAGCCTCCCTTATTATCTCTGATGCATTTGAGCCGTCACTGCTTACAATGACCCTGGTGCCCTCCTTTATCACTGAACCAAAAGCCGAGCCAAGCCTGGATGCAAACTCCGGTGTCAGGTTAACATTTACATCACCGTTAATATCCCTATAACCGAAAAGGGTTTTTGATGCTTTTGTTCCCCATACAAGGTTTTGAGCTACCACAGCATCTTCTTGTATCACCTTTTCAGGCCATATCTTTATATCCGGCTTTATTATGGCTCCAGTTTCCAAAGTGGTATTGCTGCCTATAACAGTGTTTTCAAAAAGATGTACTCCGTTCTTTATTGTTGTACCGCTGCACAGTACAGAACCTCTGGACTGCACATTTCTGCCCAGCTTACAGTTTTTCCAGATGATGCTCTTCTTTATGGTGGTTGCTTCTCCTATTTCAGAGTTCTCACCTATTATTGAAGCCTCAATTGCTGATCTGCTTCTGATTCTGCAATTGCTTCCAATAAAAACAGGGGCACTGAGTGCGCAGTCATCTGGTATTTCCACATTCTCTCCTGTCCATATGCCTTCTCTTAATTTTTTATAGTTAATATCTGTCCTGACCTTTCCCTTCAGTATGTCAAAGTTGACTTCCTTATAAACCTTCAGATCGCCGATATCATTCCAATAGTCTCTTGTAACATAGCCATACATCGGTATATCATCACTAAGGAGCTTTGGAAACAGATCCTTGCTGAAATCGAAATTGCTGCCTTTCTTGTAGTATTCAAGAACCTCCGGCTCCAATATGTAGATTCCGGTATTTATAGTATCGCTGAAAACTTCACCCCAGCTTGGTTTTTCCATAAAGCTGGTGATTTTTCCATCTTCATCGGTGATTACTACCCCATATTCCAGTGGTACTGCAACTCTTTTCAGCACCAGGGTGGCTTTTGAACCTTTTGACCTATGGAATTCAACAGCCTTATCCAGATCTATATCCGTCAATGCATCACCGCTGATAATCACAAAGGTATCAACAAGGAAATCTTCTGCATTCTTGACACTGCCACCTGTTCCAAGGGGGGTGTGTTCAATATAGTACCTTAGCTTTACACCCCACTCTGAACCATCACCAAAATAATCAGTGATGACAGCAGGAAAGTATGCCAATGTAGCTGCTATGTCAGTAATATCATGCTTCTTCAGCAGCTCTATCGTATACTCCATCACAGGTTTATTCAGAACAGGCACCATTGGTTTCGGTATACCGCAGGTAACCGGCCTAAGCCTCGTTCCTTCCCCACCAGCCATTATCACAGCTTTCATTTTGTCACCCCAAAGTAATAATTTTTCTCTGTTACCTAATGTTCCATCTATTTAAACAGAGCTATTAGCTATTTTTCCCTAAAGGCTGAATTTTATTATGGATAAAGGCAAAAAAGATGGGAAGCTATCTTGCTTCCCATCTTTTTTCTTACTTTTATTTTATCATGTTCTTCAATAACTCAGGCACTGCATTCAATACTGCATCTACCTTGGAAACATCCTTTATACCGCCCTGGGCCATGTCCGGCCTTCCGCCGCCGCTTCCTCCTGCAAGCTTTGCAGCTTCCTTGATGATATTTCCAGAGTGTACGCCCTTTGCAACCGCATCCTTTGAAGCCATTGCCAGCAGCGTTGTCTTCTCACCGTCTGAAGTAGTGAGCATCACAAAGGATGTACCCAGCTTATCTCTTAGCTTATCCCCCATTTCCCTCAGGCCTTCCATATCCATATTGTCAAGCTTTGTCACAAGGTATTTTACTCCCTTTTCTTCTTTTGCCCCTGCGATAAGCTCCTCAAGGATACCCACTGCCATTTGGGATTTAAGCACGGTTATCTCCTTTTCCTGTTCCTTAAGCTGCTTCAAGACTGCATCCGCCTTCTTGACACACTCGCTTGGATGTGCCTTCAGCCTTTCACACAGGTCATTCATGAGCTTCTCTTCTTCTTTGATATATTCATAAGCCTTTTCTCCTGTGACAGCCTCTATCCTTCTTACTCCTGCAGCTATTCCACCCTCGCTTATTATCTTGAAGAAGCCTGCCTGGCTGGTGGTTTTTAGGTGGGTTCCGCCACACAGCTCAACACTGTAATCCCCCATTGTAACAACTCTAACCACATCACCGTATTTCTCACCGAACAGCGCCATTGCTCCCAGCTTCTTAGCTTCATCTATGGAGGTTTCCATTACATTTACCTCATAGCTTTCCAGAATGGCTTCGTTTACTTCCTTTTCAATCTGATCCAGCTCTTCCTTTGTCAATGCTTTGAAATGGGAAAAGTCGAATCTTAGACGGTCAGGTGTGACAAGGGAACCTGCCTGCTCTACATGAGTACCCAGGTACTTTCTCAATGCCTTATGCAGCAGATGTGTAGTTGAATGGTTCCTTGCAGTTGCAGTCCTCCTCTTTGCATCAATTTCTGCAATGCAGGAATCACCTACCTTGACCTGTCCCTTTACCACCTTGCATATATGGGCAAATCTGTCTCCTGTGACCTTCTTGCAGTCTTTCACTTCCAGCTCAAAGCCTTCTCCTATTATCCTTCCGGTATCGGCTGTCTGTCCGCCGCTTTCAGCATAGAAGGGAGTTATATCCAGTATTACACTGACCTCTTCTCCTGTTTTCGATGAGTCAGTCAGTTCACTATCCTTTACAATGGCCTTTATAACCGACTTTGAAGTATGGCTTTCGTAGCCGACGAATTTTGTCTTGATACTCCAGTCAATCTTAGCATATATGTCTTCCTTCCAGCTTTCAGCGCTGCTATCTGCTCTTGCAGCCCTTGCCCTTTCACGCTGATTCTGCATTTCCTTCTGGAAGGTTTCCTCGTCAACCTTTAGATTCTGCTCCTCAAGTATATCTTTTGTCAGATCCAGGGGGAAGCCATAGGTATCATATAGTCTGAAGGCATTTTCCCCTGACAGGGTATCTGAGTTTGTAAGCTTCAGCTCGTCAATGTAACCCTGAAGGATTGATAGTCCCTGATCCAGAGTCTCATAGAACCTGTTCTCCTCAATATCTATTATATTAAGAATATAATCTTTTTTCTCCTTCAGCTCTGGATATGCATCACCGCTGACATCAATGACCTTCATTGCAAGGCTGCTTAAGAAAGGCTCACTTAGGCCAAGAAGCCTTCCGTGCCTTGCAGCTCTTCTAAGCAGCCTGCGAAGCACATAACCTCTTCCTTCGTTGCTGGGCAGTATGCCGTCGGATATCATGAAAGTCACACCGCGTATATGGTCTGTTATTACCCTGATGGACACATCTTTTTTTGTATCCTTTCCATATTCCACTTTTGTCAATCTGCATATGCTGTCCAATATATACCTTATGGTATCAACTTCAAATATATTGTCAACCTCCTGCATTATGGCAGATATCCTCTCCAGACCCATACCTGTGTCTATGTTGGGCTTTTCCAGCTTGTTATAGTTACCTTCTTCATCCTTGTCAAACTGAGTGAACACCAGGTTCCAGAATTCTATATACCTGTCACAGTCACAGCCCAGCTTGCAGTCCTCTTTACCGCAGCCTGTACCCGGTCCTCTGTCAAAATATATCTCGGAGCAGGGTCCGCATGGTCCCAGGCCAATCTCCCAGAAATTGTCCTCTTTACCCATTCTGACTATCCTGTCTGCAGATACACCTATTTTCTTATTCCAAATCTCGAAAGCCTCATCATCATCCAGATATATGGTTACCCAGAGTCTGTCAACAGGAAGCTTGAGCACTTCAGTACAGAATTCCCATGCCCAGGCTATTGCCTCATCCTTGAAGTATTCTCCGAAGGAGAAATTTCCAAGCATTTCAAAAAAAGTACCGTGTCTTGCAGTCTTTCCTACTCTTTCGATATCAGGGGTCCTGATACACTTCTGACAGGTTGCCGCCCTAGGGCTGGGGGGAACAGCCTGGCCTGTGAAATATGGCTTCAAAGGAGCCATGCCTGAGTTTATGATAAGCAAGCTCTTGTCGCTCTGGGGGACAAGGGATGCGCTTTTCATTCTCAAGTGTCCCTTGCTTTCAAAAAAGCTGAGGAACTTTTCTCTTACTTCATTAAGTCCTAACTTCTCCATTGTAAAACCTCCTATGTGATAATATTAGAAAAAAATCATGACTACCCGTTAAACGGGTAGTTTGCTCAGCCCTATAAGGGCATATTACTGGCTGTGTCTAAAGACACGTTGAAAAATCCGCCAACCG
>JAWLHF010000135.1:0-7309 GCA_041690515.1 Clostridiaceae bacterium
AAAGCAATTCCACATATTTTGAATCAAGAAGATTTAATAGTCATGTCTAAGACAGGCAGTGGCAAAACGGCTGTTTTTGGTGTTTCGATGCTGCAAATGATAGATGCGGCTGCAGTGGGGCCTCAAGGTCTGATCCTCACCCCTACTCGAGAACTGGCGGTTCAGGTAGACAGCGATCTTAAAAAGATGGCAAGGTATCTTCAGCACAAGACAATCGCAGTATATGGACGACACAGTATGAGTGCTGAAATACAAGCTCTAAAAAAGGGTACGTCAATTATAACCGGGACACCTGGAAGGGTATATGATCACATCTACCAAGGAAATCTGGAAACCAAACACATACGCTTTTTGGTCCTTGACGAAGCAGACAGGATGCTGGACATGGGCTTTATTGATCAGGTGATGAAGATTGTCAAAACACTCCCCAAAGATAGGATGACGCTCCTTTTTTCAGCTACTATACCTGATGAAATCCGTAAAATATGCACACAATATATGAAAAACCCAGTAAGAATCGAGATAGATTCGGATACCAAGACTGTAGATTCCACTAATCAGATTTATTATCGTGTGAATCATAATGAGAAGAACATGCAGCTGAACCGACTGCTTCAGGCGGAGCGGCCTGAAAGCTGTATGATCTTTTGCAATACACGAATTGCTGTTGATAAGGTTCAGAGCTTTTTATCACGAAAAGGATATGTTTCCCATGCGCTTCATGGGGACATCCCCCAGGGTAGAAGGATGAAGACAATACAGCAGTTTAAACAGAAAAAGTTTCATCTGTTGGTAGCCACAGATGTAGCTGCCCGTGGTATCCACATCGACGAATTGTCCCTGGTAATCAATTATGATGTGCCTAATGACAAGGACAATTATGTACATAGGATTGGACGTACAGGTAGAGCGGGAAAGATTGGCCGTGCCATTACTTTGGTTACAGGTGAAGATATTATGAGTCTTTATGAGATTGAAGAACATATTGGAGCTATGATTACTGAAGAGGAATTACCCATGGAGGCTGACCTTAATGCTCACAGAGCTGAGATTGAGAAGTGGATAAAGAAAAATTCACAGAAGGCCAAACCCCCTGGAACTGCTTCTGAGTCGAATCCCCCAAAAGTACAAAAGAAGAGCCCTTATACAAAGTCTCAACAACAACGTGAGAAGCACAGAGACCGGTCCTATGAAGCTGCTAGGAATCGTAAAACAGGCAAGAGGACAAACATGATGCACGATATTGAACAGACAAAACCTGTTAAAGATATAGCAAAACCTTCAATGACATATTCCGCGGTGGGTGGTACTGGAATAAATAAAGACCGTATAGACATTGCTCAGGGCGAAGCACCTCCAACTAAGAAGCCAATAATACAGCGAATAATTGATCGTATATTCGGCAAATAGCGTATGGGTCTGGCACTATATCTGAGTAGAAAGGTGACTGTAGGCCTAGGATACAGGTACATTGTCCCGAAGCAGTAAATTATCATATGAAGTTGCAGTCAAGACAAAAGAATATTCGAGTTGTTGAATAAGCAGGCATACAAATTATTTGTAAAGCCTGCTTTTATTCTTGTTATATGCTTGTACCTCATCTGGTTAATTTGGTAAAATTAATATGTCGAATTATGTCACATGCTATTAATGGCTTAGGATTGTGCAGCCGAGCTATAGTGATAGTGAGGTAAAGCTCTGTTGATTTTTAGTACTGCTTTTTATTATTGGGGCTATGGGGGTGGAGCATATGGGAGGGACGCAGGACAGTAATAGTAAAGAAATAAGGGTTTTTGTATCATCAACCTTTATGGACTTGAATGATGAAAGGGATTACATAATCAGAAGAACCTTTCCAAGACTTGCGGAATACTGCAGGAAGAGAGGAATCAAATTTACCGGCGTAGACTTGAGGTGGGGCATTACAGAAGAACAATCCAAGGATGGCAGGACTATAAGGCTGTGTTTGGATGAAATCAGAAAATGCCAGCCTTTTTTTATTAATATCATCGGTCAAAGGTATGGTTGGATACCAAGCAGGGAAGATATTGAAAAAGACGAGGAATTGGGTGAAAAATACAGAAGCCTGATCGAACAGTCACTGGAAGCATCAATAAGTATTACTGAGATGGAGATCATTGAAGGGGTATTCAGCAAACCATCAGACAAAGCAAGGGCATTTTTCTTCCTGGGTGACGAAGAATACTACCGTAAAAGGAATATTGAGCTTAACATAGAGGAAGAAGATGATTATAAAAAGGAACGTCTAAGAAGGCTGAAGGAAAGGATAAGAAGCTGCGAGCATATTGTATTTGAGGATTTCAAAGGGAAGGAAGAACTGGGAGAGGACATTTATAACTGCCTAAAGAAAGCAATTGATGAGAAGTATCCGGAAGATGAAAACCTCACTATGCTGCAAAGGGAAAATCTGAAGCATTGTGCATTTGCATTGAGCCGTAAGGATTACTACCTCAAAAATGATAGTGTGTTCAACATGCTTGACAATCACGTCGGTAGAGGGAATGAGCCTCTTTTGATATGGGGAGAATCAGGCAGCGGTAAAAGTGCATTGCTATCTAACTGGGCTGAAGAGTATAGAGCCAGAAATATTGAAGTGAAGCTGATTGAGCACTATGTTGGAGCTTCGTCGGAGACAGAGGCTGATATGTTCAGACATTTATTATTAGAGTTAGGCAAATATGAGGAATTGGACGAAAAGGTCAAGAATGATGATACCAAATTAAAAAGGGCACTTGTTGAAGCTTTAAAAAATATCAGCGGTAAGGTTGTAATTGTTATAGATGCTGTAAATCAGCTGCAATACGGCGTACGGGATCTGGGATGGATTACTGAGGAGCTGTACAAGAATATTGATTTTATTATATCCACAACAGATGAGAAGTACGTTAAGAGGGTGCAAAAGAGAGGCTGGAGCACATATAAGGTTAAGCCTTTAAATAAAGAGGAAATTGCGACAATAGTAAAAAGGTATCTGGATAGACACGGGAAAAGCATCGGTGAAGCCAATATTGATCTGACAGTAAAAAATGAAGCATATCTAAACAGACTTACGGGACTTGAAAAGTTTATACTGGATGCGGAATTTGATGTGAAAGTCGGGCATGTTGGAAATCCGATGTTCTTAAAGATTCTGTTGAATGAGTTGATACTTAATGCCAAGAACGATACTTTAGAGGCAAAGATCGTTGAGTACTTGAATAGAAACAGCATAGCAGAGCTTATTGATAAGGTTTTTGACAGGCTTGAATCGGATTTTGGAGAAGAAACTGTTAAATTCATATTGGGACATATTTTTGTATCAAGAAATGGGATATCAGAGCAAGAGCTTGCAATAATGGCTAACGAGAAGGGGATTCCTTATATTGATATAGTTGAGTGCATTGATAATCTTTCAACCCACTTAATGAACAAGGGGGAACTGCTATATTTTTTCCATGAGCACATAAGAAGTGCTGTAAGAAAAAGATATGTCAGCGACAAAGAGAAGGAGATGTTCTTCAGAAGAAGTATAGCTGCAAGCTTTAAGTCGGGTGCTGAACTGGATCGCAGAATTGAGGAAGTACCATATCAGCTTTATCTGCTTGATGACTGTGAAGAGTTGAAAAGCTGTATTTCAGAAAAGAGCATATTTACAAGTTTAAGCAGGGAGGAGCCTTATACGCTGTTTAAGTATGTCAGGAGACTTCTTGAAGAGGATGCTTCTTTTGTTGATGATTTTTTTTCCATTATGGGAGCGGACGAAGAGCAGAAGCTAAGCCTGGCAGAACTATTGTATAACAACCGTAATTACTATGCTGCAGAAAAGGTCTATATGTCTCTTTACCAAGATAGGCTTGGACAGGCAGGTACGGAGAATATGGACACCTCTGCCATTATAAAGAAGATAATAAAAGTGCTTACAGACGAAGGGAAATATGATGAGGCGCAAAAATTTGCTGAAAAGGATAAGAACATTAATGTAAGCTGCTTTGGAGAGGTTTCTATAGAAACGGCTAAGACAATCAATAATTATGCGCTTATTGAGTTAAGGCGCAATAATATTGACAGGGCGATAGAATTATTCAGGATGGCTTTAAATATGAAGAAAAAGTGTGATAAGTCAAGTACTGTTGAACTGCTGTGTGCTGAGGAAAAGCTTTATGTCGCAATGAGCCATGATACGGCAGGAGATTATAGGGTCAATAAAACAAAGGGTGACAGGAAAGGAATCTTCAAAAATTATGACAATGATCTTAGGGCTGTTAAGCTCAAGGAGATATTGGAATTGAAGAAAAAAGACCTGGGTGAGCTTCACCCGGAGATTGCAATTTCCTATATTAATCTTGGTGACTTTTGTACATTTCAAAAAGACAGTCTAAGGGCAGAAGACTATTATAAAAAAGCACAGTACTGTCTCAAGGAAATATACGGGGAAGGTCATTTGGCTATATCTGATATAAGCATTAAACTTAAGAATTATGAAAAGGCTTGGCTAATAAGACAAAATATTCTTGGGGTAAAGCATCCGGAGACCTTAGCCGCGTTAGAGCTGTATCAGAACAATCTGCAGAAAATTGACGGAAAAGAAGCTCTTATCGGGACATTTCTTGAATATATTAAATCCAACCAGTATTTGCCTGAGCAGCATCAGTTGGATGAGCTTCTGGAAAAGCCAAGAGTAGTGAAGAAGTTAAACAGGAATCTGCTTATGAGGTATACCCTGCCTAACACAATATTTTTGTTTGTCTATTTGGCTGCAGTTGAAGCTGTGCTGCCACTAAAATGGTTTTCATATGCAATGCTTATATTCAATTTGCAGTTAATGCATCTTGGATATGTAAACGGGCGAAATAAGAACTATTTTGCATTTGCAGATATTGCAGTATTTGCTTTTCTTCCCCTTGTGTTGACCGGTTTTTCATTGAAAAGCGGTAATGCCGTCATTAATACACTAAGTTATGATTTGATTATGATGTGGATACATAAGTTTGATTTTGATACTGTCCTATGGCTTGGAGCAAACCTGAAAAATATACACCCCAATCTAATTTTGGAACGAGTAATGCCAAGATACACACTTTTCAGCCTAGGAATGTTCAGGTATTCTATGTTTGCCCTTATGGCTTTACTGGGACTTTCAGACAACAAATTCGCACTTATCAGAGAAAATGTCAGGAAGAATTTTTACTTAGGGGGCGAAAATAAATGAAATACAGAATTGTTGTGGTATATATGATGTTATTCTTTGTCACCCTATCATTTATTTCAGTTGATGCAGAAGAACTTGCAATTTCAAGAGAGCAAATTAATAAAAGTGCTAGTTACGCCAGCAATAATGAAAACCCAATAAAAAGTATCATTGAAGATATCGTACAGCTGAATGAACTTGCGGGAACTTTGTTGAATGATGTCAAGTATGAAAATGCAATAGAGAAATATGAATCAGCTTTGAAAGCTATAGAAGAAAATGAAGTAGCCTATGAGGGGCAGCTTGCTTTCAAAGAACTGAAAGTACTATGCTATATGGGCTTAGGAAAAGCCAACTATTTCTTAATGAACTATAAAGAAGCGGCTGATATATATGAAAAACTGGAAAGCCCGGATATAGGAGCCTGGCTGAGGCATATGAAGGATGAGGAAAAAGTAGGGTATTATCTTTACTATGGAAACAGCCTTATGGAGCTTGGTGAGAAGAAGAAAGCTGAAGATCACTATCTGTTGCTGAATGAAGCTTATGAAAGGCTTTTTGATCCGCTTTTCTTTGACGGAGAAAGCCTTATGAAAAAAGAAGAATATCAAAAGGCTGTCGATACCTTTGAAAAAAGCTTGGAAGGAAGGCCAATGAATGTTGAAACCTATATCAACATTGCAAAAGCAAATACTTTGCTGGGTAATTTTGATGAAGCAGAATCAATATATGACCACCTTATAAACAATCATACAGGATTGTTGAAAAGGTTAGTGAAATTTGAAGAAGCTTCAACCAATAGCATGGAAGTATATTATACCTATGGCAGACAGCAGCGGGAGGCGGGGGATATAAAGGGAGCCATTGAGCAATTTGAGAAAGGGATTAAAAGAGCTGAGATCTACGATGAAAATTCAAAAGCGGATTACCTGATTGCCAAGCAAAAGCGGGACTTGTTTTTCGAATTGGGGTACAGTCATTATCTATCGGAAGATTATAAACAAGCAACGACCGCCTTTGAGACTCTTGAAAGACACATCAACCCTGATGGGAATTACAGAACTTTTTACGATGTTACACAAAGAATAACAAGCAAGGAAGCTGTGGATTATTACCTGTATTATGCAGTCAGTTTGGAGAAGCTTGGAAGGAATGCTGAGGCATCGGTATTCCTCAATGAAGCAAACAAGTACTTTAAAAAATATCCTGATGATGAATTCCTAAAAGGAGAGAGTCATTTTACTTCTAATGATTACAAAAATGCAATTATGCAATTTGAAAAATCTATAGCCCAGAGGCCAATGAACATGGAGGCTTGCTATTATATAGCAAAGGCTTATCTTGCTATGGGCAATATGGAGCAGGCTCAAAACATGACGGACTATATAATAACCCAGAATATATCGGATCTAGACAACGCATATCGTTTGAAGTCTGTAATCAAACAAATGGAAAAGGATTATAAAAAGGCAGCCCTGGAAAAAGCGGGGATAGGAAAGGCGGGCATAAGAAAAGTCTTTGGTATTACGATGCTTCTTATGATGCTGATATTCAGGTTTATTATCCAATATAACATTAAGGAGAAGAAGCTTAGTTATTTAAATGCTTTGGACAGGCTCTACAAAGAGATAGAAAATCAAAAAATGGTGGAAGCTGTTACAAATGAAGCTGCTGCAGACATGTCGGGATTTGAATAAAAGTATTTAAGGGAGATAGGTAGATGGCTGTTACAAAGATATTTAACCAGCATGAAGATTTATATTTTGGTCCTAATATTTATTGGAATACCGAAAGAAATAGGCCTTTATTCGTAATTATGGAAGAGGATTTTTGTGATATTTTCAACAATGCGGAGATATATACCGTATTTTACGACCACAAGAAGGATGAACTTGATAAAATTAAGGTTCCAGGCGAAATCAAGGGTATCGAATGGGTAATAACCGACAAATTCATATATACGCCGAAGTACGGGACAATCCTATGGGAGACAGTAAATGAGATAAGAATACATGAGGACAATATTATCCTTTTAAAGGATAATGAGTTTTTCTGCCTTACCGGAAAAGGTGTCAAAAATATAGAACTGCTTGTAAGACTGATTTATCGTCTGGGTAGATA